>JBLIEN010000063.1:0-7391 GCA_047633115.1 Pontimonas sp. | reverse complement strand
TATGACTTTGCGATACTCCACCACGAAATGCTGCGCCACGGTCTTGCCCCTCTGGACTCACCGCGGCCCATTGTGGATCCCCTTGTGATTGATCGCGCCGTGGATCAATACCGCCGCGGCAAAAGAACGCTACAAATGGCGACAGCGCATTACATGGTCCGCTTAGATGACGCACACACCGCGGATGCGGACGCTGTTGCCGCCGGCCGCGTCGCACAGGCCATGATCAGGAAATACCTTGCTCAGCTACCAGACACGGCCGTTGCTCTGCACGACCAACAAATTGAATGGTCGAAAGCCTGGGCGGAAAACTACCAGCAGTTCCGCCGTGGACGCGGGGAACCGTCGTTTTTGGCCAACGGCGACTGGCCCGTTCGGGTCTAGTTACTTGCCGAAGTTCTTGAAACGCTGGTTGAACTTCTCGACGCGTCCCGCAGAGTCGAGGATGCGCTGCTTGCCCGTGTAGAACGGGTGAGAGGCGCTGGAAATCTCGACGTCGATGACTGGGTACGTGGTGCCGTCTTCCCACTCGATGGTCTTCGAGCTTTTCGCAGTCGAGCGGGTCAAAAACAGTTCCCCGGAGGTTAAATCGCGAAACACGATCTTGGAGTACTCGGGATGAGTGTCAGTCTTCATAGCAAGTCCTTTATAGAGCCGATGCCAGGGTGTCAGAAATCTGGCTAAAGCACGACTTTACCAGGAAAATCACAACGCCGTGGCCTGAAACCGACCATTGTTGTGAGTGACGGAGAGTGGACGCTTGAACGCTTCCGACAGCACCTCGCCCGTAAGGGTTTCTGACAGCGGCCCCTGAGCCACGACGCAACCCTCAGCGACGACCAAAAGATGGGTAAAGCCGGCAGGAATCTCTTCCACGTAGTGCGTCACCATCACCATTGCCGGTGATGTTGCCTCGCTCGCAAAGTGATCCAACATCTCGATGACGTCTTCCCTCGCGCCCACGTCCAAACTTCCGGCAGGTTCGTCGAGCAACAACATTTCAGGATCTGTCATGACGGCGCGAGCAATCTGCACCCTCTTGCGTTCCCCATCAGAAAGCGTGCGCATCGTGTTATCGGCGAGGCCGTCAAGGTTCCACTCGGAGAGAACGCGGTGGGCTCGGCGACGGTCAATGTCTTCGTACTCCTCCCGCCACCGTCCCGTTACCGCGTACGCAGCGGTCAAAATGGTGTCCAACACGGTTTCGTTATGAGGAATCCGGCTCGCCATGTCACTGGAGGCAAACCCGACTCGGGGACGAAGCTCAAAGACATCGGCTTTTCCCATCCTCTCCCCCAGAACGGTAACGCTGCCCGAAGTGGGATGAGTAAAAGAGGCGAGAAGCCCGAGTAAAGCGGTTTTGCCAGCGCCATTGGGACCGAAAATGACCCATCTTTCGCTCGAGTCAACCGACCATGTGATATCGCTTAAGATGGTGCGACCATCGCGAATAACGGTGACGGAATCTAGCGAGGCGACAATCGACATGGTGAATCCCACCCTACTCCACTGACCACAAGTGCCCTCTCGGGCCATCCACTAAGCTGAGTATATGTCCTCGCCAAAAGCGTTTGGAATTGTCCTCGCCGGGGGTGAGGGCAAGCGACTGATGCCCTTGACGGCCGACCGGGCTAAGCCCGCAGTTCCCTTCGCCGGTCATTACCGCCTGGTGGATTTTGCGATTTCTAACCTCATCAACTCGGGTCTTCGGCAGGTTGTCGTCCTCACCCAGTACAAATCTCACTCCCTGGATCGCCACGTGTCCCAGATGTGGCGGTTGAGCGGAATGCTCAATGCCTACGTGGCGTCCGTTCCCGCACAGCAACGACTTGGCAAAAGGTGGTTTGCTGGTTCCGCAGATGCAATTTTCCAAAGCTTGAACCTCATCAGGGACGAAAAACCCGACCTTGTGGTGGTGGTGGGTGCTGATCACGTGTATCGGATGGATTTCCAGCAGATGATCGATGCCCATATTGCGAGCGGTGCAGGCGTGACCGTGGCGGGTATTCGCCTCCCCAGAGAACACTCTGATCAGTTCGGGGTCATTACTACAGATGCTGAGAGCCCCGAAAAAATCAGGGCTTTCACCGAAAAACCCTCCAATCCCGAGGGACTTGCTGACTCTCCCGATGAGATTCTTGCCTCCATGGGCAACTACGTCTTCACCACGGCCGCTTTGGTCAATGCGGTCCGGGCGGATGCGAAAGATGTCGAAAGCGACCACGACATGGGCGGCGACATCATCCCCGCTTTTGTGGAACGGGGGGATGCAAATGTGTACGACCTCAACCGCAACACCATCCCGGGTGCGCGCGCCAACGACCGTTTTTACTGGCGTGACGTGGGAACCATCGACGCGTTCTTCGACGCCCACCAAGATTTGGTTTCGACCGACCCCCTTTTCAACCTTTTCAACACCAAATGGCCCATTTTTTCCCAGCAGTGGAACTCACCTCCGGCGAAGTTCGTCAAAGACCAGGACGGTGATGCAGGGTCACTTTCCGAATCCACTGTGTCCCTCGGGTGCTATGTCGTAGGGGCCCAAGTCGTGCGCAGTGTTCTTGGCCCCTGGGTCAAAATTGACTCCGGCGCGCACGTGGAAGATTCCATTCTGTTTGAACGCGTCGTGATTGGTGCAGGTGCTCACATTAGGCGCGCCATTTTGGACAAAGAAGTGGTGGTGGAACCGGGAGCCCAGGTAGGGGTGGATGAGAAAGTGGATCGTGCCCGTGGCTTCACTCTGTCTCCCGGCGGTGTGACGGTGGTGGAAAAAGGAACGGTGGTTCGGGCTTGAGCGCCGCAACATTATTGGTTGTCCTCGATGTTGATTCCACCCTCACCCAGGACGAAGGTATCGACCTTCTTGCCCTCAGCGTGTCCCCCGACGTAGCAGAGCGAGTCGCGGCGATCACGACACGTGCGATGAACGGTGAACTTGATTTTGCCCAGTCGCTGATAGAACGGGTCGAGACGCTTCAGGGGGTCACACTCGAGCAAGTTGCCCACGCAACCTCACAGGTCCGCCTCAGCGTCGGCGCACAGCTCCTCATTGACACTCTGCATGCCCACGGGCACCTAGTCGGCGCAGTATCCGGGGGTTTTCATGAAATGCTCGATCCTCTCGCTGCGCATGTCGGACTTGATATGCATCACGCGAACCGGTTTGTCACGAAAGATGGCGTGTTGACGGGGGAAGTTGACGGGCCGATTGTGGACGCTGCCTCAAAAGCCGTCACTCTTCGCCGCTGGGCCGACGAACATGGAATCGCAGAACGCAACACGGTGGCCGTCGGCGACGGTGGCAATGACGTGGAGATGATCTCGGCCGCCGGTATTGGAATTAGCTATATGGGCAAGCCGGTGACGAAGAAAGCAGCAGATCGGTCAATCGACGTTCCTGACTTATCCCTCGTCCTCGACGAGCTGGGAATCTCCAGGGCTTAGTGGCCCATACCCAATCCCCCGTCAACGGGAATGATCGCGCCAGAAATATATGCGGCCTCATCGCCGGCTAACCATGCAACTGCAGCGGCGACTTCACCGGGTGTCGCAAAACGACCGGCGGGAATGGATTTCAAATACGCCTCTTGTTGCTCCGGCGGAAGTGCTTTCGTCATATCGGTGTCGATAAATCCCGGCGCCACCACGTTAGTAGTGATTCCTCGGGCGCCAAGTTCTCTCGTTAGAGACCGAGCAAATCCGACTAACCCGGACTTTGAGGCTGCGTAATTCACTTGACCAGGAGATCCGTACAGGCCGACCACGCTGGAAATGAGGATGATGCGGCCAAACCTGTGTTTCATCATGGACTTAATCGAGCGCTTCACCACCCGAAAGACCCCGCTGAGGTTCGTGTCAATCACTTCTTCAAAGTCTTGATCCGTCATCCGTAAGAGCAACGTGTCCTTGGTGATACCCGCGTTGGCCACCACCACCTCCAGGGGTCCTAGCTTCGCCTCGACCTGCGCGATGGCGGCGTCCAAAGACGCTCCATCAGTGACATCGGCGGTGACGGTGAGAGCGCCCGGCGGACCAGACTCACCGCGTGTGGTGACAGCGACGCGATGACCATCGGCGATGAAGCGTTCCGCAATCGCATACCCAATCCCGCGATTTCCTCCAGTGACCAAAACGGTGCGCAGCTGTGACATGGCCTCAAGCTTATTAGCAGGAGACTGTTCTACGCTGTGGGGGCCATGGAAAATTATTCCGCAACATCTTTGGGTACTGCTCCCGAAAAAGAGCGGCGTTCACGGATGCTCAAATACACCCTTGCAATGGCGCTTCGCCTCGCCTGCATTGGCGCATGTTTTCTGGTGAGCGGTTGGTGGCTGCTCCTTCCTGCTTTGGGCGCGATTGTGTTGCCCTACTTTGCCGTGGTGTTGGCCAACTCGGTCACCCCCTCTCGGTCCTTAGGCCCCACTCGTCCGGGAACAGTCACGCTCCTCAACTCGAAGTGATCATTCCCGGAGGGCCTGTTTCCGTGATGCGGTGTTCGAGGGTGTCGTGTGCGAACCCTCCGGAATGGGAAATACAGTGGCGCAATCCCACCATTCACTCAGAAGACCGTGTGAAGATTTGGCTCTCGTGTGAAAGCCATCGGGAATATTTTGAGGGTTACCTCGGTCAAAGAAACTTTCCTGTGAAAGCTGTGGCGCTCACGGAAGGTACCTAGAGTGTTCCGGCTGTTGTTCAGCTCCCGCTGGATGGGATACCTCGCTCTCACCATTGTTTTTGCCGTGGTGGCGTCGCTTTTTGGTCTGTGGCAGTGGGACCGTCGCAGTCAAGCCGTGGAAGCCATGGACCGCGTGGAAAATAATTACGACACGTCCCCGATAACGCTGGACGCTTTTATCCTGGCTGCTCCCATTGTGACGCAGGCCAACGAGTGGGCTCCCCTAGTGCTCGAGGGTGTGTACCTGCAAGACGAGCAAGTGTTGGTCAGAACGCGACCCCGCGCGGGTCAAGTCGGTTTTGAAGTGCTCGTGCCGTTTCGCACCTCTACTGGCACGGTGATCATCGCTCGCGGCTGGGTTCCCACCGGAGAATCACGCGACTTTCCTGACGAAATCCCGGCTCCCCCCTCAGGAAACGTTGAGGTGATGGGGCGGGTGAAAATGTGGGAACCGCAGCTCAGAGGCCGCGGAGCACCCGACGGACAAGTTGCGACCATCAACCTCACGGACGTTCAACAGCAAAGCTCAGACTCGCTCCTCGATGATTTCTACATCATTGCCGGGAGCGAGAACCCCTCTCCCGCGTCCCTTCCGCTGCGCGCGATCAAACCGGTGCTCGATGAGGGCCCCCATTTGAGCTACACGTTTCAGTGGTTCCTGTTTGCTCTGATGGCTTTTGTCGGCTACGGGTGGCTCTTTCGTCAAGACCTTCAGCTTTCTCGAGGCGTCATCCCGAAGCCTCAGAAGAACATTACGGACGCACAAGAAGAAGATGCTCTCCTGGAAGACCAAAGACACTGAGACAGAGCCGCAGGCCGGTGGATACAGGCACGTGCAACAGCTACCTTGTGGCTTAGGCCAGTGACACCAAATCTGCGTAGTCATCGCTCCAATGGTCTTCTACCCCATCAGGCATAATCAGTACGCGCTCGGGGTTTAAAGCCAGCACAGCCCCGTCATCGTGACTCACCAGAACCACGGATCCAGAATAGTGAGCCAAAGCATCCAGAATTTCTGCTCGGCTGGCAGGGTCCAAGTTGTTCGTCGGTTCGTCTAATAGCAGCACGTTCGCTTTCGACACCACAAGAATTGCCAGTGAAAGTCGGGTCTTTTCCCCTCCGGAAAGCACACCCGCAGGCTTGAGAACATCATCACCGGTGAAGAGGAAAGAACCCAAAACAGACCGCGCTTCCCGCTCACCAATGTCCGGCGAAGAGGCCAACATATTTTCCAGGACCGTGCGATTCACATCCAGCGTCTCGTGCTCTTGGGCGTAGTAGCCGACCCGCAAACCGTGGCCCGCTTCAACAATTCCGGTATCAGGGGCATCCACTCCGGCGAGAATACGCAACAGAGTTGTTTTTCCCGCCCCGTTAAGCCCCACAATGACGACCTTGGAACCGCGGTCAATGGCTAAGTCAACAGCGGTAAAAATTTCTAGCGAGCCGTAGCTTTTGGACAGGTTGTGGGCAAACAAGGGAGTTTTTCCGCAGCTCGCCGGTTCGGGAAAACGTAGTTTCGCCACACGCTCGGTCGTGCGGACATCATCAAGACTCGACAGCATTCGCTCCGCGCGAGCAACCATCTGGTGGGCAGACGCTGCTTTGCTCGCTTTGGCCCCGAACTTTGCCGCCTGGAGTTGCAGAGCGCTAGCCTTTTTCTCGGTGACGCTTCGTTCTTTGCGGCGTCGCTCTTCGTCTGCTTCTCTCTGGCGTAAATAGTGTTTCCACGACATGTTGTACACGTCGATTGTTGCTCGGATGGCGTCAAGATAAAACACGCGGTTCACGGTTTCTTCGACCAGTCCCACATCGTGGGAAATCACAATAACGCCCCCGGGGTAGCCGGCTAAGAAGCTGCGCAGCCACACCACTGAATCTGCGTCCAAGTGGTTGGTGGGCTCATCAAGAATCATGAGCGGCGCGTTTTGAAAAAGAATACGCGCCAGTTCTATACGTCGACGTTGGCCACCAGAAAGCGTGCCCAGTGCTTGATCCAAAATACCGATCGGAAGATTGAGGTGAGAGGCGATGGTCGATGCCTCTGCTTCTGCTTGATACCCCCCGGCTGCCAAGAATTGGTCGTTGAGTCGTCCATACTTTTTCATCGCCGCAGAAGAGACACTTTCGTCTTCACTGGCCATATCCGAGGTTGCGCTTGTCATGCTGGCAATGAGCTTGCCGAGACCTCGCGCATCGAGAATCCGCGTTTTAGCGGACTCTTCGGGGTTTGCCGCACGAGGATCCTGGGGTAGGTAGCCCACATCACCGGTGACACGGGCATAGCCTCCAGTCGCCGCAAAATCACCCGCGATGACCTTGGTCAGCGTCGTCTTGCCCGCACCGTTTCGCCCCACCAAGCCCACTTTGTCGCCGATGTCGACACGAAAAGATACGCCGTCGAGAAGGACGCGCGCACCAATACGTATCTGAAGGTCTTTAACCTCGAGCATGACAAATCACCTGGGCAGGAGCCAGACGGCTCCGTGCTTTTCCTATATCGAGAATCCGAGAGCTCTCATCATGTCACGCCCATCAGCGGTAATGCGTTCTTGCCCCCACGGAGGCATCCATACCCAGTTGATACGGAACTGATCCACAATGCCGTCCATGCTGTTCGTGATTTCTTCCTCGATCACATCGGTGAGAGGGCACCCCGCTGAGGTAAGGGTCATACTGACAATGAGGGCATCTTGTTCATCATCCCAAGACAGGT
>JBLIEN010000062.1:0-7465 GCA_047633115.1 Pontimonas sp. | reverse complement strand
AGGCTCGAGCTTTCTCCCAAACCGCTGAGATCAAGAGTTTCAGCTGCAAGTGCGTCGTGCTCGCTGGCGGCGACAAGTTCGATCTCTCGAGCTTCCAACGCCTCGTTAACAGTCGCTTTGGACTCCCCCATCAACTTCCCGGCGGCTGCTTTGTCCTCGTTGGGCAAGTCACGCAAGGTCGCGTTCATCACCGCCAGTGACGATTTATCGCCCACGTGGGCCGTCTTGGCAGCTTTCAGGTCCTCCACGCTCGAGGCACCAGAGAAAGCCTGGAGTGCTTCGGAAATCGCGAGCGCAACATTATCTGGGGTGATGGCATTTTTGGCGGACACGAGCGCCAAGTCTACCCGGGACCCCGCGGGCTAGGGGTGAGTGTTGCGAGTTTGAGCGAACGCCGTTTGATAGAGACACAGCGCTGCGGCAGTTTGCAAGCTCAAGGACTCAGCTTGCCCGTAAAGGGGCACAGCCACGCGCTGGTGGGCGAGCTCTAGTTCTTCCTCAGAAAGCCCATGCGCCTCGTTACCAAAAACCCATGCGAGCGGTGTTGCCAATGCCCCTGAAGACGCCAAGAGGTGCAGACTCGCACCTCGCGCTTCTGTCGCGTACACAGTGAGCCCTGCGTGATGGAGGTGGGCGAGGGACTCTGCCAAATCCACCCCGGTCACAACGGGGATATGAAAAAGGCTCCCTGTCGTCGCGCGAACCACCTTGGGGTTGTACACATCCACGCTCTGCGCCGTCACAATGACCGCACCGGCGCCCGCAGCATCTGCGCTGCGGATGATATTTCCCACATTCCCCGGGTCTTTTACATGGTGCAATACGGCGACATTGGTCGGATTGGTTGCTACCACCTCCGCGAGTGTGACGTCCACAAAGTCGCAGACCGCCAGCACCCCCTGGGGCGTGACCGTGTCACACATGCTGGCAAGGACATCCTCACTAGCGAGAGCGATTTCGATGCCGGCGTGCTGGGCCAACTCCACCAAATCTGAGTGCCGTTCGGCGCTAGCGGGAGTGAGGAACAGGTCCACCACGTGGTGTGGCCGATGAATCAAAGCTTCGCGAACGGCCTGCGGCCCCTCGACGAGGAACATCCTCGCCTCCTGGCGCCGCCGCTTTGTGGCAAGCTTCGCTACGGCTCGAGAGCGGGTCGAACGAGAATTTTCTAGCACCCTCTTAGGGTACGAGGCGGATGAAGAGAAAAAATCCACGACTCACACCCGAAGGCAGGACCTATGCGAAGGGTCCCCGCGCAGAACACGGGGACCCTTCGCGAATCTTAGGACGCGAGAGCAGGCGCCGAGGTGTCTTTCGGCAGCGCCTTTTTAGCTTCTGATACCAAGGTAGCGAAAGCGGTGGGTTCGTTGACGGCAAGTTCCGCGAGCATACGGCGGTCGACTTCAATACCGGCAAGACCAAGGCCCTGGATGAAACGGTTGTATGTCAGGCCATTGGCGCGAGAACCAGCATTGATACGCTGAATCCACAGGCGACGAAAGTCTCCCTTGCGTGCGCGACGATCGCGGTAGCTGTAGACGAGCGAGTGGATAACCTGCTCTTTGGCTTTGCGGTACAAACGTGACCGTTGTCCGCGATACCCCTTAGCGCGCTCGAGAATAACCCGACGTTTCTTATGTGCGTTTACCGCATTCTTAACACGTGCCATGATCTTTTTCCTTCGTTTCGTTCAGGTCTATTTCGAGAGCAACTTTTTAATGACTTTGGCGTCGGACTTCGCAAGAACTTGGTCCTGGTTGAGGCGACGAGTCACGCGGCTGGACTTCTTCTCCAGGTTGTGGCGCATCCCAGCACCCTGCTTCATGATTTTTCCGCTTCCGGTCACCTTGAATCTCTTCTTAGCGCCAGAATGGCTCTTCTGCTTAGGCATCTGTCTCTTCCTTCTTTTCTGGGGTCTTCTTCACTGGGGCTGCTGGTTTCTTAGCGGCCGGAGCTTTCTTTGCGGCGGAGGCGGCTTTCACCACAGGTTTGGCAGCAGGCTTGGCAGCAGGCTTGGCTGCAGATTTCGCTGCAGATTTCGCTGCAGGTTGTGCTGCCGCTTTCACCTCGGGCTTCTGTGCATCGGGTTGTGCTTTCTCGGCCACCGGCTGCTCCGCTGATGGAGCCGGGGCGTCCTCAGCCGCTATGGGAACTTCAGATGCGACAGGCTGTTTCGCGGCAGCCTGGGTCGATTCTTTGGCACGAGCTTTTGCGTGATCAGCCTTAGCGTCTGCCTTGGATTTCACAGGAGCAATGATCATGACCATGTTTCGACCATCAATCATGGGATTGAACTCCACGACACCGAACTCTGAGACATCTTCAGCAAACCTCTGCAACAGCCGCACACCTTGTTCTGGCCTGGACTGTTCACGACCGCGAAACAGGATCATTGCTTTGACTTTGTCGCCAGTTTTCAGGAACGATTCCGCACGCTTACGCTTGGTTTCGTAGTCGTGAGTGTCGATCTTCAACCGAAAACGCACCTCTTTGAGGATGGTGTTCGCCTGATTCTTTCGCGCTTCTTTTGCTTTTTGAGCCGCCTCGTACTTGAACTTGCCGTAGTCCATAACTTTGACTACGGGAGGGTTTGAGTTCGGGGACACTTCGACCAAATCAAGGTCAGCCTCTTGCGCTAAGCGCAGGGCAATATCCACGCGCACCACGCCGACCTGCTCGCCTTGGGGCCCCACGAGGCGAACCTCGGCGGCGCGAATGCGGTCGTTAATCCTGGGATCGCTGATGCGGGTCTCCTTATCTCTCAGCGGCAATGTCCAGCGAGAGTGAGTTACTTCCCATAGCATCATGCTATTTCGCGCCCTTTTCGCTGTGAATCACTTCGATTCACGGAGCACAACGACCCGGTAGCCTTGGTTACCCAGGCACACGCAGGTGGGAGGTTTCTCCACTTTCGCCGGCTTCATACTCCACGAGTAATCAGCCGACGAAATGCTAGCAGTGTTTGGCCCAACTAGCCAGTGGAAAGAGTGATTGTGAGCGACGAGAGTATCGATGCATTAGGCCGTGACATTGGCGATGTGGCCGCCGTCCAGGTCATCACGACCGTAGCGGTTCACCTTCTTTCTGCCGCCGCCGTAAAGTGCGGCCTCTCAGAAACCCCCGACGAGGAGATAGATCTCGCCGAAGCACGGAAGCTCATCATCGCGCTCGCGGGATTGGTCACGGCTGCGGCTCCTGAAATTGGCGATCACCACGCACGAAGCCTGCGCGATGGTCTGCGCTCGGTGCAATTAGCCTTCCGTGAAGCATCCACATACCCCGATGCTCCGGGTGCGGGTCCGGGAGAGAAATACACCGGTCCTGTCAACTAGGCAGACACGACTTTCACTCCCAGTCCATCCACGCGCTCCGTGAGGATCGAGCTTTCCGTCCACTTCACAGAAACCTGGGCAAGTCGGCTGTGGAGCTCTTTCTTATTCAAGCCCGGCGTGGCGCTTAACTCGACGATGACTTCGGGGCCAGAGAGAGAATGGGTGATGTCTCCTGAGCGCATCGACAGGCGCGGAAACCAGGATTCTTGTCCCGCGAGAGCCTCCCGGAGTGCTTGGAGTACGAGGGGATCCCGGTAGGGCGCCACATAGGCTTCGCCGGTGGCCACCGCTTTCACCGCGCTGCGACGAAGGGTCACCGAATTCAACTGGCCGGGGTTGATAACGATAAGCGCCAGGCCGTCGCTGGCCGCGGCAAGTGCTGCCTGAGAGGCCGAAACGGGCACAGGCCTTGCTGCAGAATTCCAGGCAGCCATCGAAGCAACATCACTAAAAAGTGGCGACACAGGTCTCCCATCGGGTCCCTCCACATGAATGATCGAGAGTTCTTGGGTCTTTTCCGACTTAACCCCTTCATCGCTGAGGGATATGCCACCGGCCTCAGCGATGAGAGGAACAAGCACTCGAGAATTTCTCAGCGCATCGACGAGAGCGATCCAAGAGTCAGAAATCTGGGAGAAGTCCGGGACTGAAGTCTTGTCCTGCACGAGCGCGTGAAAACGCTCCAGAGCTCCGGCAAGGGCAGGATCTGCCTCACCGGTGTCCCCCGCGAAAGGGTGTGGCTCGAAAGCCCGGCCGTCAAAAGACTGGCCGGCTGAATCAGTGGCCGGCGACATCCAAGGCCTCAACGAGGTTGAAAGCCCCGGCATAGAGAGCTTTTCCGAGAATCGCTCCCTCGAGCCCAAGGGGCACAAGCTCGCGCAACTCCGCAATGTCATCCAGCGAGGAAATACCTCCGGACGCGATGACGGGGTGGTCTGTCGCCGATAGGACCTGGCGAAGAAGATCCGTATTGGGGCCCTTCATCGTCCCGTCTTTGGTGACATCGGTCACGACGTATCGTGCACACCCGCACTGGTTGAGTCGCTCGAGTGTTTCGAAGAGGTTGCCACCTTCTTGAGTCCACCCTCTGGCAGCGAGAGTTTCTCCGCGGACATCAAGTCCCACAGCGATCGATTCCCCGTATTCGGAAATGACGTGCGCAGTCCACTCGGGGTTTTCGAGCGCTGCTGTTCCTAAATTGACTCGGACCGCGCCGGTGGAGAGGGCGTCCTTCAGGGATGCATCATCTCTGATGCCCCCGGACAGTTCAACATTGACCCTCTTGCCTACGGCTCTCACCACGCGACGAATCACCGCACGGTTGCTTCCGCGGCCAAAGGCCGCATCAAGGTCAACCAGGTGAAGCCACTGGGCTCCCTGCCGCATCCATTCTTCGGCGGCCTCTACGGGGTCGCCGTAGGAAGTTTCGGTCCCGGCTTCGCCTTGGGTAAGCCGAACCGCTTTCCCGCCGGAGACGTCGACAGCGGGCAGAAGAATGAGCGAAGGTGATTGTAAGAATTCGTTCATGACAGGTTACGTATTTGGCCTTGAATGTTGGGGACATGATGGTCAGCGCTTAGCGCACAAGGCTCAGATACTACTCCCCTTTGACGCCCGAGGTCCAGGTCAGGCCGCCTTCAGGCTGTGCACCCAATTACGGAGCAGGCGCAAGCCAGCGGGGCCAGATTTTTCGGGATGAAACTGGGTCGCACACAGCGGTCCGGATTCCACCGCGGCGACAAAATTTTCTCCTTGGTGGGACCACGTGACCGCCGGCTCAGGCATCGTGGTCGAGGCCTCCATCGTCCATCTTTTGAGCGCATAAGAGTGAACGAAATAAAACCGCTCGTCCCGCACCCCCTCAAAAAGCGAACTGTTCTCTGGCACATCCACAGTGTTCCAGCCCATATGAGGAAGAATGTCCGCTTCTAACCTCTCCACCGTTCCTGGCCATTGCCCCAAGCCTGGGGTGTCCACACCGTGCTCGAGTCCTCGCTCACACATCACCTGAAGTCCTACACAGATGCCCAGGACCGGGCGCGAATCGGCCAATCTTTTCTGGATGAGACTCTCGCCTCCGACCGCTGCGAGACCCGCCATTACCGTGGCAAAGGCTCCCACCCCGGGAACGACCAACCCTTCTGCCTCGAGAGCGACGACGGGGTCATGGGTCAGGGTGACCTCTGCGCCTGCATGTTCGAGCGCTTTGAGCGCGGAGTGAACGTTGCCGGACCCGTAGTCATAGACCACTACTCCCGGGGGCACGACTAAAGAGCGCCTTTGGTTGAGGGCACTCCCGTGACGCGATCATCACGAGCAATAGCCTGGCGGAGAGCGCGGGCAAAAGCTTTGAACTCGGCTTCGGCGATGTGGTGCGGGTCTCTGCCATCGAGCACCGTGATGTGAACGGTGAGGTCTGCATGCATCGCGATGGCTTCGAACACGTGTCGGACCAGGGAGCCGGTGAAGTGCCCGCCAATGGCGTGGTACTCAAACCCCTCTGGCTCTCCCGTGTGGACTAAATAGGGACGTCCAGAGACGTCCACTACAGCTCTCGCTAGAGCGTCATCAAGAGGAACGAGTGCGTCGCCGTAACGGCCGATGCCCTTTTTGTCCCCCAGAGCTTCAAGGAGAGTCTGGCCCAACACGATGGCAGTGTCCTCCACCGTGTGGTGAACATCAATCTCCGTGTCACCGCTGGCTTCTATCTCGAGATCAATCAGCGAGTGCTTGGCCAAGGCGGTCAACATGTGGTCGTAAAACGGAACTGTCGTGGAGATCGACGAGTGTCCTGTCCCGTCAAGATTCAGCGAAACTCGGACGTTTGATTCCGACGTGGAGCGCGATTTGGTTGCGCTGCGACTTTCACTACTCACTGCGTCAGTGTAGCGAGTGTAGCGAGAAAGAAACTGGTTTCTTCCTCGGTTCCCGCCGTCACCCGGAGGTGATGATCAATTCCGACATCCCGAATCAAGATGTCGTGAGCGAGAAGATCACGGAATAGTTTCTGGGGATTCTCGATTCCACCAAAAAGTACAAAATTAGCCTGGGATTCACGAACGGTGTATCCCAGGCGTGGCAGTTCCACGAGGAGGCGATCGCGCTGGGACCGAATATCGTCCACCATCGACAGCATTACCTCGGCGTGCTCGAGCGCTCCCAGCGCAGCAGCCTGCGTGATTCCCGACAGGTGATAGGGCAACCGCACAAGCCGAAGCGCATCAATGACCGCTGAGTCAGCTAACAAATACCCCACTCTGGCACCCGCAAAAGCAAACGCCTTCGACATGGTGCGAGAAATCACCAACCTCTCCCTCCCGGGGAGAAGCTCAGACGCCGTCTTGGAGCCTTCGGGAAGAAATTCCACGTACGCCTCATCAACGAGAACAATTCCGTTGGTCGCGTCGTAGGCAGCCTCAATCGTCTCCTGCGAGACTGACGTGCCGGTCGGGTTGTTGGGCGAGCACAGAAACACGACATCAGGCTCAGTCAATCGAATCGCCCCCGCTACGCCGTCGGGGGTAAGGGAAAAATCTTTTTCCCGACGCCCAATGCTCCAGGTGGTCCCGGTCGATTCCGCGATAATGGGGTGCATCGAGTAGCTCGGCGGGAAACCTAAAACAGAGCGACCTGGCCCGCCAAATGCCTGGAGAACATGCTGGAGTATTTCGTTAGACCCATTGGCCGCCCACACCATAGAAGAATCGATGGTGTCGCCACTGTGGCTTCGAGAGGCATAGAGCGCAAGGGCTTCCCGGAGGCTGGTGAACTCGCGGTCGGGATAGCGATTGATGGTTCCCAGCGCACCAGAAATGTTGCGAAGAATGGCTTCTTGGACGAGGTGCGGAACCGGATGAGTGTTTTCATTAACATTCAGCGCATACGTGACAGGAATCATGGGCGCCCCGTAGGGGCTTTTTCCACGCAAGTCATGGCGCACAGGTAAATCGTTGAGGGATACCACCTCGCCATCGTAACGCTCTGGTTCGTGCGACAGCTGGACCGGTCTAGCGAGGAAGGGCTATCTGCTGACCTGGCATCAGCGCGGCGCTCGGCAGCTGGTTCAGAGCGATGATCTCTGCGACGACATCTCGAGGATCTTCCCGAGGGGCGATCTCTGTGGCAATGCTCCA
>JBLIEN010000061.1:0-7640 GCA_047633115.1 Pontimonas sp. | reverse complement strand
CCGCCAGTGCGGGAAACCATGCTCAAGGCGTTGCCTTCGCTGCGAGGGAGCAAGGGATCAAAGCGACCGTTTTTACCCCCGTGGGGGTCGCGTTGCCCAAGCTCCAGGCAACCCGGGCTTACGGGGCCGACGTCGTGCTCGGCGGAGAAAGTATCAACGAACCGCTAAAAGCGGCGAAAGATTTTGCGAAGGAAACGGGTGCTATCCGCATTCCTCCTTTTGATCACCCCGACATCATCGCTGGTCAGGGAACGGTCGGATTAGAAATCATGGACCAGGTCCCCGAGGTCACCACGGTGATAGTTCCCATCGGCGGCGGCGGCTTGTCGGCCGGGGTGGCGAGTGCGATGAAGCAAAAGGCGGCGCTGGAAGGCAAAAAGATTCGGATTATCGGTGTTCAGGCCGAAAACGCCGCGTCCTACCCACCCTCCCTCGTAGCGGGGGAGCCTGTGTTCATTGATGTTCTCCCCACAATTTCTGATGGTATTGCCGTGCAGAAGCCCGGAGCGCTTAACTTCGACATCATTCGTGACGCTGTCGATGAGATTGTCACGGTCAATGACGATGAAACAGCGCGGGCCATTTTGGTCCTTTTGGAACGCGCCAAGATGGTGGTGGAACCTTCAGGCGCTGTGGGTGTGGCCGCCATACTGGAGGGCAAGATTCATGCCACAGGCCCCACGGTGGTGGTGCTAAGTGGTGGGAACATTGATCCGATGATCCTCGAGCGGGTGATTTCCCGCGGCATGGCCGGGGCCGGTCGCTACCTCAAGATGCGTATTCCGTTGCCCGATCGTCCAGGGCAACTGGCTAAAACGGCCGCAATTGTCTCGGCCCACAATGCGAACGTAGTAGAAGTCCTGCACACCCGCCACGGCACTGGGCTGCAAATTTCCCAGGTCGAGCTCGAGCTTCACGTTGAAACCCGGGGCCCCGAACACGCCCAAGAAGTTCTCGAAGCGCTGCGGGACCAGGGGTTTGAACCCCGCGTGGTTTTTTAGGGAGTAAAAGTTTCGACGGCGAGAATTTCTACCGTGATCTCTGCCCCACTAGGCGCGGCGTACGAGCCACTTTCCCCCACACGAAGCCCCATGATTGCTTCGCCCAGAGGACTTTGTGCGGAATACACATCCAGATCGGTGTCGCCGCCGAGTTCCCGTGAGCCCAGCAAAAACTTTTCAGTATCACCGTTGATGAGAGCCTTCACCACGGTGCCTGATTCCACCACGCCGGTGCTCTCAGGTACCTCTCCTACGACCGCTTGCTTGAGCATGCTGGTGAGGGTTCTGATGCGGTTTTCCATTTTTGCTTGCTCGTCTTTGGCGGCGTGATAACCGCCGTTTTCTTTCAAGTCGCCGTCTTCTCGCGCAATCTCGATGCGCTTGGAGATGTCGGCGCGACCCTGCGTCGTGAGCTCTTCCAGTTCCCGCGCTAAGCGGTCATGCGCTTCCTGCGTCAACCACACCGGGTGCGAGGTTTCGGGCTGCGCCATTGTTGCCTCCTGGAATAAAAAAGAAACCGGCGTTCAAAGGCCGGTAAGTGCTTTGAGGTTACGGTAACCAGCACTCATAGAGCAAACCGGTGACCGCAGTCTCGCTCGTGCGAAGGGTGGTGCTAAACACCCTGGTCCACTGCTCGCTCGGCGCAATGGCCACGACAGCCCAGCCGACGATGCCATAAGAGGAACTCAAAGCCTGAACGGCACAGGAGACGGCTCGGCCCGGTTCCGTGGTGAGCTCGTAGGTCACGTCCACCTGGGCATCAGAAACCACCGTGTGAGCGATGTCGCGATATTGAAGCTCAGAGGGTGCCTCCAATACTCCGCCCCACCATAGCCACGCTCCCAGCACCACGGCGAAGCCGCTTGCGGCGATCCACCCCAGCAGCTTTGAGCGCCTCGCCCTTTCGGGTGTGCGTCCATACCGTTGGGCTAGCCGTTCGCTGTTATCAGACATCACTGGTTTTCTCTCGCTACGCTGAGGCAAGGTTAGCTGGGTAGCATGAGAAGATCAGGGGAATCGTGAACGACTTCGTCACTCGGGTGTGGATGTTTGAAGAAGACAGCCTGATCCCTGCCATTGAGGTTGATCCCAACTCTGTCACCCCCGGTGTTATCGGATTTGTCTTCACATTTATCATTGCGGCTTCGGTGTTGCTCCTGGTGTTGGATATGGTGCGTAGAGTTCGCAAAGTTCGCTATCGCGAAGAAATTAAGCTGAAGCTCGATGAGGAAGCTAGCCGAGCGGCGGATTCATAGCTATCAGTAACACAGCACTCCAGTGGCACAGAAAAGCCACCACGGTGAGGGAGTGGAAAATTTCGTGAAAGCCAAAGTTCTTGGGCGACGGGTTGGGCCACTTAAGGCCGTAAATAATTCCCCCGAGTGTGTAGGCGAGACCTCCCACCATCACCAGCACCATCATGGCGAGGTTCGCTGTAAGTAAGTCTCCGAGATACATCACAGCGGCCCACCCTAAGCCGAGATAAATCGGAACGTAGGACCACCTCGGCGCGGAGATCCAGAACACTCGTAGGCCAATTCCCAGAACCGTTCCGATTCCGATTGCGATGAGAAGTCGCCAGGCTTTCTCCGGCGCCAACGCGAGGACGGCAATGGGCGTGTAGGTGCCGGCGATGAGTAAAAAAATGTTCGCGTGGTCTAATCGCTTCAAAACCACTTTGGTGCGTGCGCTCCAGTTGAAGCGGTGGTAAACGCCAGAAATGCCAAACATGAGCACAGAACTGGTGACAAAAACAGCGCTGGATACGGTTGCAGGAACGCCTTTAGCCAGCACAATGAGCACAATGCCGGCAGCCAGCGCGAGAGGAAGGGTCGTGATGTGGATCCAGCCGCGCCAGGTGGGTTTCACCTCGCGAGGCTCATAATTGAGCGAATCCTCTAGGAGCGGGATGTGGAGGGGGCTTGACGCTGTGGGGGAGGAGGTCACGGCCTCACTCTAGAGGTGTCGCGAGAGTGAGCGCCGCTTTGTTGTGGGCAACATCCAACGCTCCTCAAAGGGACTACCGTAGGTCTGTGCGGTGGATGAGAGCGTTGATGGGCGAGGGACTGCTGTACAGCCTGTACCGCCGCCGCATTCTCAAAGAAATTCAGGGCCTTGCTAAGCCCCACCACGTGGCCATGATTCTGGACGGCAACCGACGGTGGGCGAAAGCCCGAGCACTCGAATCAAGCGCTCACGGCCACCGCGCGGGCGCGGACAAAATTCATGAATTTCTCTCCTGGTGTGAAGAGCAGGGTGTTGCGGTAGTCACCTTGTATCTGCTCTCTACCGATAACTTAAGCACTCGTGAGTCCCAGGAACTCGATGATCTTGCAGACATCATTGAAAGCCTTGCTGACCAGCTCTCTCGTTTTTCCAACTGGCGTGTGAAACACGTGGGCCAAACGGAGGGCCTCCCGGTCCATCTGAAGGAAACCCTCGCGGGTGCCGCCGAGCGCAGTTCTCGCAACTCTGGTCTCCACGTCAACCTCGCGGTGGGGTACGGGGGACGGGCCGAAATCTCGGATGCTGTGAGTCGCATGGTTCGAGAGCACCAAGAGCAAGGGGGCACTCTTAACGATCTTCCCGAAGCAATTAGCGTCCCCGCAATTGCTAAACACCTTTACACCGTGGGCCAACCTGATCCCGACCTTGTTATTCGCACCTCCGGCGAGCAGCGCCTGAGTGACTTTATGCTTTGGCAGAGCGCGCACAGCGAGTTCTATTTTGTGGAAGCGCTGGGGCCCGACCTTCGAGAAATAGATTTTCTCCGCGCACTTCGAGACTTTGGCCGGCGCCAACGCCGTTACGGCTTCTAGGAAGATTTGTCCCGATGAACAGCGCGCTGTGCTCTGCCCTCGTGGTGTTTCCGGCCGTGTCCTCTCTCCGATGTGTGGCCGATGCAATCCTGGGTAAGAGCTCCTCCTTTCCCGGCACGGATGGCCCTCGCCTGCGTTCCAGCATCGTCAGCTTTGAGGCTTTCGCTGAGACGGGAGGGCACGTCCAGGAGGCGCCGAGGTATGTCTATGGTTTGGAAGGAACCCTTGATGCGAGATCCCGCGACAGGTCAGAAAAATGCACCTCAACCGGGTGGGCTAGCCATCGTGAAGGCTTAGCAACCACACACACAGGTCACAACGTCACCAGCTCGCTGGCCCGGGTGCTCGTCGTGAATCGGAGATCTCTGGGCCTTCACCACACGGTGTTGACCCATTAGGAGCGCGTTATGCCATCATCAACGGAGCGGAGGTAGCCACGGTGCTGGATGAAACAGCTCTTCAGGCTTTGCTCTTCGCTTGTGACGCAATCGGTGTTTTGGCCTTCGCTTTCTCGGGCGCCCTGGCCGCCGTTCGCAAACGCCTCGACGTTGTCGGGGTAGTGGTGATTGCTTTTCTCACAGCGATGGGTGGTGGGACGCTGCGCGATGTCCTCCTCGATCGCCAACCCCTTTTTTGGGTGGCTCACGAATACTGGCTCTGGGTCGTGATTGCGGTGGGGTTGGGCTCGGCGATTATTCTCCGGGCACGTCATTTTGAGCCCACCTCACGGGCTATCCAATGGCCTGACGCCCTCGGGCTGGGGGTGTTTGCCGCATCGGGAACACAGATTGCCCTGGAGATGGGGTCCACCCCGTTGGTGGCAACCGTGATGGGGATGGTGACCGCGGTCACCGGGGGCATCCTCCGGGACGTGATGCTCAATGACCTGCCATGGGTGGTCGCAAGTTTTCAGCTCTATGCGGTGTTGGCCTTTGGCGGGGGTTGGTTGGTGTGGGGTATCGGCGCTGTCGGGGGCTCACCCGCGGTCGCCGTTTTGGTCGGGGCGCTCGTCATCACCGTGGCGCGGGTGCTCAGCATTGCCTTCAACTTTTCGCTGCCAAACTGGCGCAGGAATGACCCCACGGGCGCGATAAAACTTGATTTTTAGCCGCCCACTGCGGGGCTAGGAGCCTTTTTCCTAATACATCTTCATGTGTTCACGGCGGGAGGGCGTGTCATTGCCCGATACGCCGACTGTACTCGCGTATTTTCTCTCACGACGGCACCCCAACTTTGGCTAAGGAGCCTCCGTGGAAAAATCCGCACCCCCCACCGCACAGTCATCGGCACCACAGAAGAAGACGGGGGAGCGGACGTTCGTCCTCGACACCTCTGTCCTGATCAGCGATCCCCGGGCGATGTTCCGCTTTGCGGAACATCAGGTCGTCCTCCCGGTGGTTGTCATATCGGAGTTGGAAAAGAAGCGCCACGACCCGGAGATTGGCTATTTTGCTCGGGCCGCTCTGCGCTACCTCGATGAGTTGCGATCTGAGCATGAGCGGTTGGATTTCCCCATTGCCGTGGGGGAGTCTGGTTCGCTTCGGGTGGAGCTCAACCATTCCAACCAATCGGTGTTGCCCAGTGGACTCCAACTAGGCGACAACGACTCGCGCATTTTGGCCGTCGCGCTCAATCTCGCCCAGAAAGGTTTGGCCGTCACGGTCGTATCAAAAGACTTGCCGATGCGGGTGAAAGCTGCTTCTCTCGGTTTAGCTGCGGAGGAATATCGCGCTGAATTGGCCCCGGAAAGCGGTTGGACCGGAATGGAGGAGATCACGCTGGGTGCTCAAGAACTCGATGACCTCTATGACAAAGACGTCGTGTCCTGCGCTGTGGTAAAAGATATGCCGGTCAATACCTCGCTGGTCATCAATTCTGACCGCGGCTCCGCGCTGGGGAGAGTGAGTGCGCCAGGAAAAATCACGGTCGTCAAAGGTGACCGAGATCTCTTTGGTCTCAGCGGGCGCTCTGCAGAACAGCGATTAGCCATTGACCTTTTGCTCGATCCGAGTGTGGGAATTGTGTCTTTAGGGGGCAGGGCAGGAACAGGGAAGTCTGCCTTGGCCCTGTGCGCCGGGCTCGAAGCAGTGTTAGAGCGTCAGCTCCACCGGAAAATCATGGTGTTTCGCCCGCTCTACGCGGTCGGCGGCCAAGACCTGGGATATCTTCCCGGAGATGCCAAAGAAAAAATGAACCCGTGGGCCGAAGCCACATTTGACACCTTGAGCTCGGTGGTGCCCTCCAACGTGGTCGAGGAAGTGATGTCCCGGGGTCTACTCGAAGTGCTCCCTCTGACTCACATCCGAGGTCGTTCGCTCCACGATGCCTTCGTGATCGTGGATGAAGCACAATCCTTAGAGCGGAATGTTTTGCTGACCATGTTGAGCCGGATTGGTCAAAACTCTCGCGTGGTGCTCACTCACGATGTGGCGCAACGCGACAATTTGCGGGTGGGCCGACACGATGGAGTGGCCAGCGTGATCGAGGCGCTCAAAGGTCAAACACTTTTCGCCCACATCACGCTGACACGGTCTGAACGCAGTGCTATCGCGGCTTTGGTGACGGAGTTACTTGAAGAAGGATTTAGCGCGGGCTAAAGCCCAGGCGCTGTCATCTTCAAGACATCCAGTGCGGCGTCCAAATCGGATTCACTAATTTCACCGCGTGCGACAAAACCTAAGGCGATGACCGATTCCCGGACGGTTTTCTGGTGTTCCACCGAATACTTAGCAACCTTCGACGCTGCCTCGTAACCGATGACGCGGTTCAGGGGGGTCACGATCGCAGGAGAGGACTCGGCGAGTGCTCGAGCATGCTCTTCGCGTGCCTCCAAACCCAACACGGTCTTATCCGCGAGCACTCGGACGGAGTTCGAGAGCAAGCGAATCGATTCCAGGAGCGAAGTGCCCATGACCGGTATTGCTACGTTGAGCTCAAAGTTCCCTGAAGCGCCCGACCAGGCCACGGTGTGATCATTCCCGATGACTTTGGCACACACCATCAGCACGGCTTCGGGAACAACCGGGTTCACTTTGCCGGGCATGATCGAGCTTCCCGGCTGCAGGTCGGGGATGTGGAGTTCGGCAAGGCCCGCATTAGGCCCGGAGCCCATCCATCGAATGTCGTTACAGATTTTGGTCAAAGACACCGCAATTACCCGCAAAGCGCCAGAGGCCTCCACGAGTCCGTCGCGCGCGCCCTGTGCCTCGAAGTGATCTTTCGCTTCTGTGAGGGGGAGGGACGTGGCCTCGGCAAGCTCTGCGATGACCCGCTGGGAAAACCCAAGGGGGGTGTTGATCCCGGTCCCGGTGGCGGTCCCTCCCAGGGGAACTTCGGCGACTCGAGCGATAGTGGACTCGACGCGCTCGATTCCCAAGCGAATCTGGCGGGCGTAACCAGCAAATTCTTGACCCAGAGTGACGGGAGTCGCATCCATAAGGTGGGTGCGGCCCGCTTTGACAACATTTTTCCACGCCGTGGCTTTTTGTTCCAGGGCACCGGCCAGATAGCCCAACGATGGAATCAGGGAGTTGAGTAGAGCTTCGGTCACGGCGAGGTGAACAGACGTCGGGAACACGTCGTTGGACGACTGGGAGGCGTTGACGTGATCGTTGGGGTGAACTTCAACACCGTGAGCGCTGGCCAGTGTCGCGAGCACTTCGTTCATGTTCATGTTCGAGGACGTGCCAGAGCCGGTTTGGTAGGTATCCACGGGAAAGTGGTCGTGGTGTGAACCGGCGATAATCTCGTGTGCGGCGGAAATAATTGCGTCGGCAATGATGCCATCGACGACGCCTAATTCTTTGTTGACGACCGCAGC
>JBLIEN010000060.1:0-7654 GCA_047633115.1 Pontimonas sp. | reverse complement strand
GTCAGATTCATACTCTCGAGGACCGAACCGATGTTGACGGCCCCGTCACCAAAGTAGGTGACCGTGATGTCGGAGGTTCCCGCCCTTTTCTGAGCTAAAGCATTACCGGCGGCAAACGGAACTCCCCCGCCTACAATCGCGTTCGTCCCGAGCGCCCCAGCATCGTGCCACTGCAGGTGCATAGAGCCACCCCGGCCTTTACAAAAACCTTGCGCAAGGCCCAGAATTTCGGCAAGCGTCCTGTCTAAGACCCCTTCAATCTCGCCCGTGACGAGGTGACCAAGGTCAAGTCCGTTGGAGGCTACATAGCCCAGCGCCTTGGCGAGGAACTGGTGGTGGCCTCGGTGAGAACCATTGACAGCATCCGTGGCGCGCAGGCCGACTATGGAGCCGACGGCTCCCCCTTCTTGGCCCACGGAAGAATGGGCGGGACCGTGAACCAGCCCTTCTCCAGCGAGCTCGAGCACCGTTTCTTCGAAGGCGCGAATGAGGTGGAGCTGGCCGAACATCGTCATCAGAAGGGCGGGATCAGCTTTTTCCCAATCTGCCTTCGTCGCGGTGACCTGAATCCAGGGATGTGCGGGCTCTAAAACTTTTTCTCTGACCACCAGGGGGTCCTCTTCTCTTCGTTGAGCGCGGACAACTGGAAGGCCACGCTGTCCTAGGTAATCCCACGATAGCGCAGATTGTATCCAATGTCACCCTGTTTAGTGCGAATAGGGTGGCAGATCACCCCCAAAAGCGACATACTGTATTCAATACCGACGATAGAGAGGTCTTCCCATGGCGCTGCCCGGGCTTCGCGGAACGGAACACATCGGCTTCACCGTTCCCGATTTGGACGCCGCCGAACGCTTCTTTGTGGACGTCATCGGATGCGAAAAGGTCTACAGCCTGGGGCCTTTTATCCGCGAGGACAACTGGCTTGCAGACCAGCTTCATGTCAACCCTCGCGCCGTGATGCGAGAGCTTCGCTTCTTTCGCTGCAAGACGGGCCCGAACTTCGAAATCTTTCAGTGGGAATCCCCCAACCAGAACACCCAACCGCCCAAGAACTCTGACGTAGGCGGCCACCACCTGGCGTTCTACGTCGATGATCTGGACACCGCGGTGTCCTACCTGCGCTCGCAGGGTGTGGAGGTTATGGGCTCCATTGTGGAATCCCAGAATGCCAGCTTCGGGCAGCGATGGCTGTACTTCCTGACTCCCTGGGGGATGCAGTGCGAACTGGTGAGCTTCCCCAACGGCAAGGCGTACGAAGCAGATGCCGACGTGATTTTGTGGCACCCCTCAAGGCCAACCGTTTAGGGATCCCATGACACTGACGGAAAATCTGCGAGATGGCAACGCTGCCCAGCGGATCGCCGACTCGTTGCGTGACGCTATTCTCCGAGGCGAGTATTCACCCGGAGACCGGATTGTCCAAGACAACCTCACCGCCCGCTACGGTGGCTCCAGGATTCCTGTGAGAGAGGCTCTTCGTCAGCTTGAATCAGATGGCCTCGTCCGGCTGGTCGCCAATACCGGAGCGTGGGTGGCCAGTTTGACGCTTGCCGAATGCTCTGAGGTCTATCAAATCAGGGAGCGCATCGAACCTCTCCTGCTTCGCTTCTCGGCAGAAACATTGACGAGAGAACAATTGATGCGTCTCGATGAGCTAGCCCATCAGATGTCCGACTCTCAAGGGATCGAAGAGTTCCTCGAGCTCGATCGGCTTTTTCACCTCGGCACCTACGAGAACGCCCAGACGCACGTCCTTGGTGGGCTTGTGACGAGGTTGTGGAATACGACCCAGCCTTATCGAAGGGCATATACCCAACTCGTGGGTGACCGCAATCGACGTATCTTCCATGATGAGCACCACATGCTTGTCACCGCACTGCACGACGGAGACCTTAAACTTGCGGAGCAAATCCTGGCCCTTCACATCAGGCGCACCCGACTCCACCTGGAGCGCCATCCCGAACTTTTTGTCCCGTCCCCCACACAGTAAGGAACACCAAACATCATGACAATGGCCGTAACTAACCCCACCACAGGACTCGTCGAAAAAGAGTTTCCCGAAGACACCGCTGAGGACGTAGAAACGAAACTGGCGCTCGCTCAAAGCGCCCACGAAATTTTACGCAACGAGTCTTTCGCCCAGCGCTCAGCGTGGATGAGGGCGTCTGCTGACCTGATGGAAGCTGAGGTCTCGGCCCTCGCACCGATGCTGGTGCGCGAAATGGGCAAACCCATCACTCAGGCAGAAGGCGAAGTCCTCAAGTGCGTCAAGAGCATGCGCTTTTACGCTGATCACGCAGAAGAGTTTTTGGCAGACGAGAAGCTGCAGGATCCCAGCAGCGTCAACGCCAGTGCCGCTTTCACGCGCTATCAGCCACTGGGAGTGATCCTCGCGGTGATGCCGTGGAACTATCCACTCTGGCAGGTAATGCGATTCGCGGCGCCCGCCTTGATGGCCGGAAACACGGGCGTCTTGAAGCACGCTTCCAACGTCCCCGAGTCAGCCCTGTATCTGCACAGCCTTTTCACTCGCGGTGGATTCCCCGAAGGATCCTTTGGCGCACTCATGGTCGGGGTGAGCCTTGTCAACGCGGTCATCGACGATTGGCGGGTCAAAGCCGTCACGCTGACCGGCTCTGAGCCCGCGGGTAGGGCTGTCGCCGAAAGGGCCGGCCGACAGATCAAAAAATCGGTGATGGAACTGGGCGGATCCGACGCGTTTGTGGTGATGCCCTCGGCCGACATCGCCCACTCCGCCAAGCTCGGAGTCGCAGCTCGGATTAACAACAATGGTCAGTCCTGCATCGCCGGCAAGCGATTCATCATTCACGAAGATATCTACGATGCCTGGGTGGAAGCTTTCGTGGCCGACATGGGTGCCTTGGTGATGGGTGACCCGATGGACCCCGCAACACAGGTTGGCCCTCTCGCTACCCAGAACGGGCAACGCGAGATTGCAGGCCTCGTCGATGACGCGAAAGCCAAGGGTGCGACCGTTTTGCTCGGTGGCGACATGCCCGAAGGTCAGGGATTCTTCTATCCACCCACAATCATTGCCGACATCACCCCCGAGATGCGCATCACGATGGAGGAAGCCTTCGGGCCCCTTGCGAGCGTGTATAAAGTGTCCAGCCGCGACGAAGCCATCGCTATTGCCAACCAAACAACCTTCGGTTTGAGCTCTGCAATCTGGAGTGCGGACTCGGAGGAACAAGAGTTCTTTGTGAAGGAATTGGACGCGGGCGCCGTGTTTATCAACGGTATGACCATGTCGTATCCAGAACTCGCCTTTGGCGGAGTTAAGAACTCTGGATTTGGCCGCGAACTGGGAGCGCCGGGAATTCGGGAATTTGCAAACATGAAGACGGTCTGGAAGGGCTAACACATGGCTGACGTCGGTTTCCTTGGACTAGGCGCCATGGGGATGGCCATGGCCCGAAGACTGTTGGTCGGAGGCCACACCGTCCATGTGTGGAATAGATCCAAGGAATCCGTGCAGGCACTCGTCTCCGAGGGCGCTCTGGAAGCCAAAACACCGTCCGACGCCTTGGCCACCGGATGCTCGTTTTCGATGCTGGCAAATGACGCGGCGGCTGAAGCGGTTCTCGGGACCGCGACTCTTGAGCACGCTCGCGGAGGCTTCCACGCCAACATGTCGTCTGTTTCACCAGAGTGTGGGGCTCGGCTTGCCGAGCTTTTCGCTACGGAAGGGGTGGGTTACCTCGCGAGCCCGGTTCTGGGTCGACCCGCAGTGGCTGCGGCAGGGCAACTCAATATCCTCGCTGGCGGGGACCCGGCCGTGGTGGCACGCGCACAGCCATTCTTCGATCTCATGGGAAAAGCCACCTGGCAGATGGGAGACAAGCCAGAGGTCGCTAATTTGGTGAAAGTGGCCGTCAACTACAACATTATTCACGCCATTCAAGCGCTTGGAGAATCAATCGCGTTGGTGGAGACGGTGGGTGTTGAAGCCCCGGCTTTCGTGGAATTGTTGTCGGAAACCCTCTTTGGCGGTGTGGTCTATCAAGGCTATGGAAACCTCATAGCGAATAAGCAGTACCTCCCACAGGGCTTCTCGTTGGAATTGGGACTCAAAGATCTGACACTGGCCGAAAATGCGGCGCGGCAGTCTGGGCTAACTTTGCCTACCGCAGCCGTCCTGCGTGAGATGTTCACTCAGGCACTTGCAACGCCCGAGTTTGCTGACTACGACTGGGCCGCTCTCGCCGAGGTCACACGGCAGCAGGAGCACTGATTCTCCCGTAGGTCACCAACGGGGGCGGGAGTAGAGCTCACATAGCCTCGGGAAGCTGGCATCGTGTGAGAAACATTCCCAGGCTTACTATTGGGCGGTGGAACCACCATCGATAATGAGCTCGGTCCCTGTGATGTAGGAAGCATCATCAGACGCAAGGAACAGCGCGCCGTGCGCGACTTCGAGGGGGGTTCCTAGTCGCCCCAGTGGTGTTTTTTGCACGAGATCGGCGGTCAAAGAGGAATCCTGTGCCATCACCATGGGGGTTTCAATAATTCCCGGGTGGATTGAGTTGGATCGGATGTTGTAGTCGGCATACGTCAGTGCCACATTCTTACTGAGAGACCGAACAGCGGCTTTGGACGCGGTGTAAGCGGCGACACCGCTCGCTCCGACGTATCCCCACATTGACGAAGTGTGGACCATGGAGCCCCCGCCAGCCGCCTTCATGGCCGGCAATACAGCGCGAGTGCCGTAAAAGACACCGTTGAGGTTCAAGTCAATAATGCGATGCCAGTCGTCGAGTTCAATCTCGCCAACGCCCTCGTAAGAGCCCACCGCCCCCGCATTATTGAACAGAATGTCAATCGCGCCCTGCTCCGCCAACACCTGTGCCACCAGCTCGTTCCACTGGTCAAGTGAGGTGACATCCATGGGCACAAAAAAGACACCGGGCGCTTCAAAAGGCTCCTCGAGAGAAAGGTCAATCGCGTAGACGGTGGCGCCCTCGGCGACAAAGAGCTCGACGGCCGCCCGTCCTATGCCCCGAGCGCCCCCGGTGATAATGGCTACTTTCCCAGATACTCTCATTGGGGCTTACCCTTCCCGCGCCACTCATCAGGGATTGTGGACATAATCAAAGAGCAATCCTGACGGCACCGTCGGCGACAACTCGCACTCCCCCCGTTTTGGTGTTATCTTACACAGAACACTCAGGGAAGAGAAGTAATGGTTAACTCGATCATCGTGTCCGATACCGGCAGTGCTTCCCAAGTCATAGGCGTTCACGGAGGCTCAGGCCTTATGCATTGGAAGCGCTTCGTTACAGGCCTCATGATGCATGCTGCGTGGGACTCGTTTGAGCACAATCGTCTTGAACCCGGAGCCGCTGTTGGCGAACACGTCCATTCCCGAACCGAAGAAATTTATTTCATCGTCTCGGGAAAAGGCATGATGAAATACAACGAAGAAGAATTCGAAGTAGTTGCCGGAGACCTCATCATGACCCCACTCAACGGGCGCCACGGCATTACCAACCACGGAAGCGAACCTCTGGATTTTGTCGTGGTCGAGGCATTGCCGCCCGCCATCGTCAACGCCTTGCCCGACTATTCACCTTCCGTCAACACTGCCTAAGGACACCCCATGCCGGAGCCACGCGTCAACCTTTTCTCCGCCCAAGACTCTGGGATCACAGACATTATGGACGGGCCGTGGAAGAACATCGACGTAACCACTCTCGCCCCGGGCGAGAGCAAGGAGCTCACCACGGAATCCGAGGAGCACTGCGTGTTCACCATAGACGGCAGCGCTCAGGTGACCGAGCCTGATGGCCGGAGCTGGGACTTTGTCGCCGGAAATACGGTCTCGCTCCCCCATGGTGGGCGGTGCACCATCACGGCCGGAGATGACGGCATGCGGTACCTCATCATCACGATGACCGTCGACTAAAGCCCTCCGGCACCCCCTTAGTAGGGGTTTGCGACAAACAACTCCTGCGCGGGGAATCGAGTCAGGACCTGAGCACCGTTATCGGTGATCACAACCTCTTCCTCGATTCGCGCAGCAGAAACCCCGTCAGACGCCGGGCAATACGTCTCCAACGCAAACACCATTCCCGACTGAATCTCCACAGGGTGCGTCAGAGAATTCAACCTCGAAATGATGGGGCGCTCGTGAAGCCCCAAACCCAGACCATGGCCAAACTGCAGCCCAAAAGCATCCATTTCGCTCGCAAAACCAAACTCTTGTGCCTTTGGCCAGAGAGCTGCCACCTCATCGGTTCCCACACCCGGGCGCACCTTATTGATCGCAAGGTCCATCCATTCTCGCGCTTTGCGGTACGCATCATGCTGGGCTGGCGTCGAGCTCCCCACTGAGAAAGTGCGGTAGTAGCAGGTCCGATACCCGTTGAAAGAGTGAATGATGTCGAAGAAAGCCTGATCCCCGGGGCGGATGATCCTGTCTGTGAAGTTGTGCGGGTGCGGGTTACACCGCTCCCCCGACACCGCGTTAATCGCCTCGACCTGGTCGGATCCCAGTTCATAGAGACGCTTGGCGGCCAACGCGACAATCTCATTTTCCCGAATACCAGGCTTGAGGACATCGACAATGTCCTGATAGACACCATCGACCATGGCAGCAGCCTGAGACAACAGCATAATTTCATCCACAGACTTGATCGCACGCGCATCCAGCATGTACTGCTGGATATCGACCACCTTGAGTCCCTGTGCTTGCATCTCAAACAAGAAGGCCGGTTCCACAATATCCACGCCAATGGGATCGTTTGCGACGCCGGCATCGATAAGCATGCCCTTAATGGTCGTCACGGCCTCTTTCATCAACCCCACTTCGGGGTGGATTGCGCCGCGAAGGCCCAGCATCCCCGCATGGGAATGGCCTTCGGCGATCCACGGAGCAAACAGGCGGTGGTGTTTTGCCGCCGAACCAAAGTCCCACAGGTGTGGCTTTCCATCAGGCATCAGAAGCGCATATCGGGACATTTTGTCTCCCAGTGCACCACCAATCCATGTTTGGGTGCTGTAGCGGATGTTGTAAAAATCAAAAAGAAGGAATGCGCCACACTCGCTCGCCTCAAGAGCCTTCATGGCTCGATCGAGGCGGTAGTCCCGCAGCCGGCCAAAGTCAACACGCTGTTCGTAATCAACGCCCATAGAACCATGGGACGGGATCTGCCGGTTCGCAAAATCAAGAGCAGGAACCAGCGGTGTTGGGCGGTATTCGGAAGTCATCACATTTCCTTCAAGAGTGGGCCGTGAGGTTCATGTCGCGGACCCGAGCAGGACCGTCGTATTTTTGCACTCGTGCGGCAGTTCTGGGAGGACCAATAGGTCCTCCCAGAACTTTCGCGGGTACTACCGAGTTATCGGGTTACCACTCAGGAGCGACCTCTGCATCAGAAGCATTCGCAGCTGTCACCTTGGGGTTAGGCATGTACAGCGCAACGCGCTCGTCGTCGGCGGTAACTTCACCACTGAGGACTGAGTACATTCCGATTACAGCATTTTCGCCATCCCATGAAGAGGACTGGAAAATGGTGCCGTCTAGCTCACCACTGACAACCAGAGGGTTACCCAAGAAGGTTCCACCAATGGAGGTAATGAAGAAGTCAGCGGGGTCGAGGCCACGAGCCTTGAGCGCGTCAATTCCACC
>JBLIEN010000059.1:0-7674 GCA_047633115.1 Pontimonas sp. | reverse complement strand
CAGCGATGAAGAGGCCCTGAACCTTGTTGCCGCGCGAGGTAGTGCAATGTCGGAGGCTTCTGCGCTCACTCCCACGGGCATGGCAGCGGTAATCGGAGGCGCATCTGAGGATCTCGAGCCCGTTTTTGCGGAGTACGGGTTGAGTGTCGCCAATTACAACGGGGGTGGCCAAGTCGTGGTTGCCGGCACTTTGAGCGATCTTGACACTTTTTCCCAGAATCCTCCTCCGGGCACCAGGGTAATTCCACTGAAAGTGGCCGGAGCGTTCCACACCCCGTTTATGGCAAGCGCGCGCGACGCCGTGGCCGCGGCAGCGAGTACCCTCACGCCCAGAGAGCCCACCCATCCGCTCTTCACCAACCGTGATGGCTCAGTGCTCACCCAGGGAAGCGATGTCCTCAACTCTTTGGTGGCGCAGGTCACCAAACCTGTTCGCTGGGACTCCTGCATGGCATCCTTCGAAAAGGGTGGAATTCACGGCATGATAGAGCTCGCCCCCGCCGGAGCGCTTGTCGGTCTCGCCAAGCGGGGAATGAAGGGAGTTCCCGCCGTGGCACTACATCATCCGGATGACCTCGAACTCGCTGGCGAGATGGTGGGGCCCTCATGAGCCCTCTGCGCCAAACCACAGGTTCGCCCTTCACCCGCATTCTGGGACTCGGCGCTGCCCGCGGCGACACCTCTGTGAGTAACGATGATGTCGCTGGGCCCATTGACTCCTCCGACGAGTGGATCCGCCAGCGCACCGGTGTGATTGAACGCAAACGCTCTAGCGCTAACGAAGGAGTTATCGATTTAGCCGAGCGAGCGGCGAAAGAGGCCCAGGAGAGGTCCGGAGTTAGTCCGAGCGATATTGGCGCCGTCATCGTCGCCACCATCAGCAATCCCGTTCAAACCCCTTCCCTGGCCTCGCTCCTCGCCCACCGCATAGGGGTTGCGCCAGCGGCTGCCTACGATATTTCTGCAGCTTGCGCCGGCTACACCTATGGCATTGCCCAAGCCGACGCTCTCATCCGCTCCGGTGCAGCTAGCTACGTCCTTGTCGTGGGCGCGGAGAAACTCAGCGAGCTGGTGGAACCTACTGACCGCAGTATTTCCTTCCTTCTAGGAGATGGTGCCGGGGCCGCCGTGGTGGGCCCGAGCGACGCCATCGGCATCGGCCCCACCGTGTGGGGCTCAGATGGTTCTAAGTGGGATGCGGTCGGAATGAATAAGCCGCTGAGGGCGGCCTTCGAGGACAGAGAGGGCGGCTATCCCACCCTTCGCCAGGATGGCCAAACGGTTTTCCGCTGGGCTGTGTGGGAAATGGCCAAGGTGGCCAAAGAAGCGTTGGAGGTGTCCGGGGTTTCCGCTGAGGAACTGACCGCCTTTGTTCCGCACCAAGCCAACATGCGCATTATTGACGAGTTTGCAAAACAGTTGGGGCTCCCCGAAACGGTCCTCATCGCGCGCGATATTGAAACCACGGGTAACACCTCTGCCGCTTCCATCCCGTTGGCAATGCACCGCCTCCTTGAAGAACACCCGGAGGCCTCCGGAGGGCTCGCCCTGCAGATAGGGTTTGGCGCGGGCCTGGTCTTTGGCGCGCAGGTCGTCACACTCCCCTAAAATCATCTCTGGCTCTAAGATTGGGGCTGGATCTGGATAAAGAAAAAGAAAAGGAAAATCATGGCGCACACGACAGAAGAAATTTTGGCAGGTTTGACTGAACTGGTGACCGATGAAACCGGCATTGCCGCCGATCAGGTCAGCTTGGGAAAGTCTTTCACCGACGATCTCGATATCGACTCTATTTCGATGATGACCATCGTGGTTAACGCCGAAGAGAAGTTCGACGTAAAGATTCCTGACGACGAAGTGAAGAATCTCACCACTGTGGGAGAAGCCGTCGAGTTCATTACCAAGGCGCAGGCCTAGGCCCAAAGCTCAGGCCCCCACTCATGACCACTGTTGTCGTCACCGGTATCGGAACAACGAACCCTTTAGGGGGGGATGTTGCCTCCACTTGGGCGGCGCTGATGGCAGGGGAATCAGGAATCTCGACCCTCGAATACGACTGGGTAGCAGAACATGAACTGCCTGTTACTTTTGCCGGCCAGGCCAAAGTCAAAGCAGAGGAGGTTCTCGCGCGCCAAGAGATAAAGCGCTTGGATCCTTCCGCCCAGTTTGCTCTGATTTCTGCCCGGGAAGCGTGGGCTGATGCGGGATCCCCTGACGTCGCCTCCGAGCGGATCCTGGTCGACTACGCCACCGGCATCGGTGGCTTATGGACGCTCCTAAACGGCTGGGATACCCTTCGCGACAAAGGTCCCAGGCGAGTGTTGCCGATGACGATTCCCATGCTCATGCCTAACGCAGCGGCTGCCGCTGTCAGCATGGGCTTGGGCGCGAAAGGCGGAGCGCGCACCGTCGTCTCGGCGTGCGCCTCAGGCACGGAATCGATAGCTAACGCCTATGAGCACCTCCAGCTGGGGCTTGCCGATGTGATTGTCGCCGGTGGCACCGAAGCTGTCATCCACCCGATGCCCATTGCCGCTTTCGCAGCGATGCAGGCGCTGTCTAAGCGCAATGATGAGCCTCATCGCGCCTCGCGCCCCTACGACGTCAACAGAGACGGATTCGTTTTAGGCGAAGGGGCTGCAACGCTCGTTCTTGAAACAAAGGAACATGCCGAAGCGAGAGGCGCCAGAATTTATGCTGAGCTTGCCGGTGGAGGTGTCACCAGTGATTCGTTCCACATCACGGCCCCCGACCCTGAAGGTTTAGGCGCTGCCCGGGCTGTCATGGCTGCTCTCGCTCAAGCGGGTGCCTCGCCAGAGGATGTCACCCACATTAACGCGCATGCCACGTCAACTCCGGTCGGAGACATCGCTGAGTACGCGGCCCTTCATTCCGTGTTTGGCGATGCACTGGGCAGTATTCCTGTCTCTGCCACCAAGGCTTCCACCGGACATTTACTGGGGGGGACCGGCGCATTGGAGGCGCTGTTCACGATTCTTGCTCTTCACCACCGCGTGGCACCACCCACTATTAACCTTGACGACCAGGATGAGAAAATTCCACTTGACGTGGTCACCACGCCCCGAGATTTGGGCCAGGGCCCTCAGCTAGGAATCAGTAACTCGTTCGGTTTTGGTGGACACAACGCGGTGGTGGCCTTCCGGAGTGTGAACTAGCCCACTCGGTGAAACCACACCACCCGCGTGTCTTCGCTGCAGTACCGGAAAGGTTCTAGCTCTTCGTCCCACGCGCCGCCCCACGCCAAACGTAACTCTTTGCCGATCGCGTGGGGGTTGCTTCCCCCGTGGTCGAGTGCTGCTTTAACCCGGTCCTCTGAGATCAGCGTATTTCCTACGGCATCCATCGCGCCGTAAAAAATCCCCAGGTCAGGAGTGTGCATCCAGCGGGCACCGTCTACGCCACTGGACGCTTCTTCGGTGACTTCAAAGCGCAAATGTTCCCATCCGCGCAGAGCGCTCGCGATCACTGCCCCCGCACCAGGAGGGCCGTCCCAGGCGAATTCGCTGCGAAGAGTCCCCGGTAGAACAGGTTGGTCTTCCCACGTGAGGTCGACGCGATACCCCAAGGCTGCCCCTATTGCCCACTCCAGGTGGGGACATAGCGCTTTAGACGCAGAGTGCACAAACAGCACCCCACGGGTGTTAGGCGTTGCCATAGTTATCTCCTATTCCTGTGGTTCGACTTCCCCATCGACCATGGAATACCGGAAAAACTATGATTCTCTGCTATAACGCCCCTTCAGTATGCTGCACAGATGCTGTGAATGACAACTGCCGCTTTAGAAATGAAGCAGTGACCCGTCTTTCTGGAGCACATTTTTCTCTCCGGCCTCAATGGCAAAAGGGAAGCGATTTTGGCTCGGCGGAAGCGGACAGTTGAAGGCATATGAGAACGCACACGGAGGCAAAATCGCGTAGTTGAAATCCAACGTGATCGTCCCATCGGGGTTGGGGGCAAGAAAAAGAAAACGCCCCACGCTGTAGGTGGTCTCACCGCTTGTGGCATCAGCGAACACCAGCTGGAGTGCCGTACCGGCTTTGAAAGCGGCGAGTGAATAGTGCCCACCCGCGTGGTCAAAGGTTATCTCTCCAGGGATGACCTCGTCCCGGGCGACACCATCCTCTTTGAGGTGCTCGAAACCAAGACTTTTACCTCCAGGAATTTCCTTCCACGAGCCTTGGACCACCCATTCGGGTGCGTAGTCAAAAGCATCGATGTGCCCGAAGGCTTGGAGGTCCTCTGAATTGCTATCCCACAGCCGAAGGCCATAATTGCCGCCATAAACGATGACGTGACCCGTTTGCGTGGCGCTAAACACCACGGACGAGGGGGATTCATCATCTTTTCCTCGAACCATCACAGCGCCCTCCACCAAGGCTCCATCAACGAAAATATTGTCGGTGAGGCTTGCGTGAAGGACCAGACCAGAGCCACCATCCGCCCGGGGTGACCACACTCCGGGGACACCCCAAATGGTTTGCTCCCTATCCACCCATTGGACGCTCACCAGCGCAAGGGCACCTTGAGGTTGGCGGGCAGCAACGTCTCTGCGCTCGCGGAATATCGCGAGCTTTTCTCGTGTGCCGCTCACCAGTTCTAAGCGGTCAGTCCGGGGATGATGGCGCCGGAGAACACCTGGATAGCCAGTGCTGTTTTTGCAATCAAGCTCAGCGTGATGTACATCCGCTCACCTCTGATGTAGTCAGCCCATCCGCCCACGCGGTGATACTGCAACGCCTGGTTGATGGCAAAGGTGTTAAAGAAGAAGAACAGCGAAATGATAATTCCCACAACAAAAGCTGGCGCTTCCACTTCGGATTCAGACCCGGGGGCGAAGAAATAGATGAGAATGACGATCCAGGGAACGATTCCTGTCATGGAACCGAACACAAAAGGCAGGAAGCCCCCGCTGCCGGGACGCTCGTACTTCTCTTGCAGAGCGCCAAACATAATCATGGAGGCGTTCACGGCAAAGATGGAGAACAGCGCCGCGATATCGGTGATTCCCGTGATCTGCGCGACAAGCCAAATCATGACGGAGGAGCTCAAGGAATACTCTGTCCACCGGAAATAGTTCCTGCTCTTTTTCAAGCCATTGGAATAGCGCTGGAAAAAGATCGGTGAGGAAATCATAAAGTGAAAGAACGCCGACATGGCGAGGAAGGCGACCACGCCGATTCCGACGTTGATGTCAAAAAGCTCCACGCGCTCGACGGGCGCGGGAACACCGGGAGGGCCACCTAGGTAGTCGGCAGTGACGGGAAAGGTGACCTGGTCATCCAAAAACGTGAGCACATATCCCAAGCCGCAGGCTTGGAGAAGGTGGGCGAACCCGGCCACGACGTTGTAGGTCCGAAGGCGGGTGATTTTCTCGTCAAGAGTTCTTTTCTTTTGTGCCATGGGATCCGGGCCGTCCTCCTTGAATCGGTGCGTTGCATCACTCTACCCGCCGACTCACGCGCCCCCGAGCGTTAACCCCCGGTGCTGTGCGCGAGTCCGCTTCGCACACCACCCGGAAATCTATGACTTCCCTGAGAGGTTGCCCTGAACCTGACCGACTGGTCAGGTTTTGACAGGCGCGACCCCTACGCTGAAATTTATGTCTTTACGGGAAAATATTCTCAGCACCGCCTTGGCGCGGTATGCCCTTCACGGAATCGCAGCGACCAGCGTGCAAGACATCGCCGATCACGCACAATCATCCAAAGCAAATGTGCTGTATCACTTCACTTCCAAAGAACAGCTCGTGGACAGTGCGCTTTCTCCCGCAGTCGCCGCACTCGATGCGATCGTCCTGAGCGCCGAAACCACAGGTTTTGACACACACGCTCCTCGCGAAGAGTTCGTCGAAGGCTTCGTGGACTTTTTGTTACACCATCGCCTCGCGGTGCAAATTATCGTCACCCACCCCTACATGGCGGACTCCATCCCTGCTTTGCGATCCGCTCACGAGCTGATGGGCCGCATGGAGAGTTTGCTGGCAGGGAGCGTGCCAGGGCACGCAGAACTTTCTCGATTTGGAATCGCGATTTCGGGAGCCACCTACGCCCTCGTGTCGTCCGGCCTGCTCGGCCGCGACCCTCTCGCGAACAGCGAGTTACGCTCTTTTCTCCGTGAAGCACTGATGAGCACGCTCGACCTCGAACCCTCCGTTACTGCGGCTCTCTGATGGCGACGATTCTTTATCGCCTGGGGAAGGCGAGTTACCTTCACGCGTGGCGTGTCATCATCATCTGGCTCTTCGCACTCATCACTATTGGAGGCGCGGGGGTAGCCCTCGGCGGCGACACCCAGGAAGAATTCCGCATCCCGGGAAGCGAGTCCCAAGAAGCCTTCAATCGCCTCGCGGCTGTCTTTCCCAGTTTTGGAGGAGGAAGCGCGCAAGTCGTCATTGTGGCGCCTGAAGGTCAGCGCCTCGATACGCCGGAAAACCGCGTTGTTATTAACTCTTTGGCCCAGGCGATTGGCAACAACTCCGCTGTCGACGAAACCGTCAGCCCCTTCGACGAATATGCGGGTCGAGCACTGAGTGACGATGGCCGCTACGCCCTCCTGCAGGTGCAGTTTGGTGTCGCTGACGCGGAGATTACCAACGAGATGCTCGCTGAACTCGTGTCCCACCGCGACGACGTCGCAGGGACCGGACTAATCGTAGAATTTGGCGGCAATCTTTTTCAGGACCAAGGCGTTCACCTCACCATTGCCGAGCTGTTTGGAGTGGCCTTTGCCGGTCTCGTCCTGATTGTTACCTTTCGATCTTTCCGCCCTGCGTGGCAGCCACTGGCCAGCGCGCTGGTAGGTCTGGGTATCGCCCTCGGCTTCATCTTGATGGCCGCCGGTGTTGTGACCGTCTCCAGCTCTGCACCTTTGCTAGCGGTCATGTTGGGTCTTGCCGTGGGAATCGACTACTCCCTCTTCATTCTCCAGCGCCACCGAAACCAGTTGGCTGCCGGGGCAAACCCGCAAGAGTCGGCGGCGACAGCTGTGGGTACCGCCGGCAACGCGGTAGTTTTCGCCGGTCTCACGGTTGTGATCGCACTCCTGGGACTCTTCGTGGTCGGGATTCCTTTCCTCAGCGTCATGGGGGCCTCCGCGGCGCTCGCTGTTCTCATTGCCATTGCCGCGGCGATTACTTTCCTCCCCGCACTGATGGGCCTGATGGGGGAAAAGTTACGCCCCGCGCCAGGTTCGAGAGCCTCGCGCATCGCCGCACAGTCGCCGACATCACCAAGCCTGGGGCGCCGGTGGGTTCGGTTCGTAATGAAACGGCCTCTCCTCGTCACGATCGTCTCCGTTGCCTCCCTTGCCACGCTCGCCATTCCAGCGTTGGACCTCGATTTAGCTCTGCCCAGCGGAGGCGGCGAGCCGATTGACTCGACCCAGCGCAAAGCGTATGACCACGTCGCGGAAGGCTTTGGGCCCGGCTATAACGGGCCATTGATTGTCTCCGCTGACATCACGCGAAGCGACGACGTGCTCGCAGATTTAGAAGGTATCCGGCAGGACCTTGCCGCGCTTGGCGGGGTTGACTACGTGAGCGAAGGTTTCCCCTCCCCCACGATTGACACCGGGATTCTCCAGGTCATCCCCGTATCGGGTCCCGATTCGCGCGAAACCAAAGCGCTCGTCGGCGAGCTGCGCAACGCCCTGCCC
>JBLIEN010000058.1:0-7748 GCA_047633115.1 Pontimonas sp. | reverse complement strand
CAGCGAAGCGCGATGTGTGGCCCCGTGCGCACGAGGCCTACCGGGAAAGCATCGGCCCTGTCCTGGCCAAACTTCCCCGGCCCTTCCCCGCCAAGGCGCCCGTGAAAGGGCCAGCGAATCCTTTTGTCTACATCCTGATGGCCGTTGGAGCTCTCGCCGTCGCATTAGTGGGCTATGCAGCATGGCAAACACTGCGCGCCGACGACGACCTCTGGGTCGAAGAGGACGACTAAGAGCTACATCCCTTTAGGTTTAAGGTAGCGCTGGGCGACAGCACCCAAGAAATCAAAAATCAGGGCGAGCATGGCGACCAACACGGCGCCAATTAGGATGGCGGGGCTTCTATCAAGCTTGAGACCAGAGTTAATGGTTTCTCCCAAACCGCCGCCCCCCACAAGGAACGCGAGAGCAGCCATACCAATATTGATCACGATGGCGGTCCGAATTCCGGCAATGATGACGGGGACAGCCAAAGGCAGCTCAATAGCGAAAAGGACTTGTCTCCTGGTGTATCCCATGCCGCGGCCCGCTTCGATGACCGCTTGATCCACCTGCTCCAGGCCCACAATGGTGTTACGTAAAACAGGCAAAAGGGAGAACGTCGCCAGGGCGAGGATCACCGTGTTGATCCCCGATCCTAAGAAGGAGAAAAAAATCACGATTAGACCGTACGCGGGCAGTGCTTGAGCAAGGCCTAAAGTGTCCACGAGAAAAGTCTTGAGGCGGGGCAGTCCGCGCCTGGTGACCGCGATACCAATGGGAATAGCCACGACAATCACCAACGCCGAGGAAGCGAACGCCAAGATGACCGTTTCCACCATCTGTATCTGAAGCTTTTCCGGGGCCAAAATTGACCTGGTCGTGTTGTCAATGTCCGAGTAAAGCCAGACCACGGCACCGATGATCGCCAAAAATACAATAAAAACGGGCGCCACAATCACATCGAGTCGATCCGCGAGCGGACCCCGTCGGTTCTTTGTAGAGGTAGCCAGTGTCATGAGGAGGAAGAACCTCCACCGTCACTGATGATGAGCGAAGCCAGACTTTGAATGCTGCAACAGCCGAGATACTTCCCTCGACGATCCACAACAACAGCCATACCGACTGAAGACTGCAACATCACTCCCAAAGCATCCTGGAGCGTGTCCTCAGGCTGCAAGTCGACGGTAATCGGCTTACCGCTCTTCTCGATGGGCTGCGTAGTGCGATTAAGAGAAGCCTCACTAATCCACCGCAACGGCTTGTGGTCTTTATCAAGCAAGACGGCCGTTTTCTCAGGAGAATTTTCCAATACCTTGAGAGCTTCATCACGCAACACTGGAAGCTCCAAAGCGGGAATGTCGTGAAGCTCGATATCGCGCACCTTCTTCAGCGTGAGGCCTTTCAAGATGGCGCCGGAACCCAAGAAGTTCTCCACGAACTCGTCGGCGGGATCAGACAGGATCACCTCGGGAGTGTCGATTTGAGCAATCTCGGAACCCTCTCGAAGGATTGCGATGCGGTTACCCATCTTGATTGCCTCATCAATATCGTGGGTGACAAAGACGATTGTTTTCTTCAGATCCTGTTGAAGCCGCAGAAACTCATTCTGCAGCCTGTCACGGGTGATGGGGTCTATCGCCCCAAATGGCTCGTCCATCAGCAACACATCGGGGTCCGCGGCTAGCGCTCGGGCGACTCCAACCCGCTGGGCTTGCCCGCCACTGAGCTCTTTGGGATAACGGTCACGATAAATCGAAGGGTCCATAGAGACCAGTTCCAGCATTTCGTCAACACGAGCGGAAGTGGTTGCTTTATCCCAACCTAAAAGCTTGGGCACGGTACCTATGTTTTCGGCAATGGTGCGATGCGGGAAAAGCCCCACCTGCTGAATGACGTACCCAATCTTCCGGCGAAGCTTGCTGGAGTCCATCTCAGTAACGTCTTCGCCCTTGAGATAGATCCGACCGCTTGTTGGCTCAATCAAACGATTGATTAAGCGCAACGTCGTGCTCTTTCCGCACCCAGAAGGCCCCACCAAAACGAGGACCTCTCCCTCATAGACGTCCAGGGTGAGGTTCCCCACAGCGGGGGCCTCGGTGCCTGGGTAGGACTTACCCACATTTTCCAGCCGAATCAGTGGCTCGGTCATCGGATTCCTTTCGAAATGGTCGCGCGCCTCACAAGTTGCAGGGAGATGTCAATCACCAGCGCCAAGAGGAGACAGAGTATGGTTCCCGTCCAAATGGATTCAAGGGAGTTGGGCAGTGGTAGGCGGGCAAGCCCGCTCTTGATGAAGTCGCCAAGGCCACCTCCAGCCACCAAAGTGGCAAGGGCAGCAACGCCGACGATAAGCATGGACGCAACACGAATACCGGCAACAATAATCGGCCATGCCAAGGGCAGTTCAACCCGCGTGAGGACCTGGCGGCGCGTAAGACCCATACCCTTAGCAGCTTCGAGCACGCTGTTGTCAACGCTATCGAGCCCGGTAATGGTGTTGCGAAGAATGGGGAGCAGCGAATAGAGAAGCAGCGCCAGGAAGGACGGAGCAAATCCAAGTCCCAACAATGGGATAAAGATGGTGAATAGAGCGAGTGCGGGAATAGTCAAAAATACTGAGGTAATCGATAGCGACAGTTCTTTGGCAAAAACGTTACGCCGGGTGACGATACCGAGCACGATAGCAAACGCACTTGCCGCACCGAGAACAGTCACCACATAAAGAGTGTGTTCAGCGAGCCCAGACTGAATCTGGTCCCCTCTGGTGGAGACGAAGGCCCACCACGTAGTCAGAAATTCCATAATTGCACCTCAGGCTTCGAGCGTGAACGGTGGGGACCCTGAGGTCCCCACCGTTCACTATCGAACTAGCCCGATATAAGGCCTTCCTCAACGAGGTACGCCTTGGCTACAACAACAGGATCCTGTCCTTCAGCAGACACGAGCCCGTTCAAGCCAGCCATGCGAGTTTCGTCCAACGGAGCCAGAACCGAAGCGACAATCGCATCGAATGCTGCTGGTGCTTCGTTGTACTTGTCCTCGCCAATGGTTCCTGAAACGTTGTACAGGATGTTTACACCTGGGTCAACGACCAACGTCAGGCCGAGCGCAGGAATGCGCCCATCCGTGGCGTACACCTCACCGAAGTCGCAGTTATTGGCCGCAGTCTCGGTGTAAATGATGCCGGTGTCAAGGATCAGTTGCTGTTCAACGGGAAGCGTGATGCCCGTCGCCGTCTCGGTCAGAATAAGACCATCGGCACGCGAAGGAAATTCAGATTCCATACACACGATGGCGTCAGAGTTGTCCCGGACGTATTCCATCATGGTCTGAAGAGTGAATTCTCCTCCATTTGCTTCGGTCAACTCAGGCGAAGAGGTGAAACCATAGGTGTTGTTGAACGGCGAGCGGGAGACCCACACAATTCCGTTCTTCTCGAGATCCATCGCGGCAACAGACGCGGTCAGCTCATCGGGATCGAAACTGGGGTTTTCTTGAGCCAAGAAATTGACCCACCCGGTTCCGTTGTACTCCATGTAGAAGTCGATGTCGCCGGACAACAGGGCTGCACGGGCAATGTTGGTGCCTCCCAAGTTGACCTTGTTATCCACGGTGGCGCCAGCTTCTTCAAATGCCAGAACCATCATTTCGCCGAGAACCAACTGCTCGTCGAAGTCCTTAGACCCGACAGCAAGGGAAATTCCGGTTAGATCATGCTGCGCCAGTGTCGTAACCGCCTCGGTTGCCGAACCGGTGTCTTCTGCCTCGACCTCGGTAGCGTCGGTGGCACATCCGGCGAGAACCAGCAAAGCTGAAGCCCCCGCGAGCGCAACCACATTTTTCATTGTTTTATTCATTAGTTAGGTATTCCTCCTCTAGTTTAGATACCTCGACGGTAGGGAAGCTGCGTGACGATAGCGAGCGGTGTTGTCGATATGTCAACGATTGGTATGCTGTTTTAATGGCTCTTCACACCTCCGGTTTGATCCGAGACCTCGAAGTTCTCGAACTTTTAGGGACAGATTCAGCCTGGGAAGGTGGCGGGTTTGGGGTTCTAGAAATTGCCAACCTGCTCGCCCGCGACAAAGGCCAGGTGTCACGTGTATGCAACACACTTGCTAAGGCGGGCCTCGTCAGCCGCGACCGCCTCACCAAGCGCTACCGTCTTGGTCACCACCTTTATGCGCTTGCTATGCGCACCCAGGAGGCACACCTTGCACTACTGGCCAGGCCCACCCTTTTGGGACTAATGGCCCAAGCCGAAGAGTCCTCCCACCTCACAGTGTTGCGGGGCGGAATGATCATGACCATTCATACAGAGCTCGCCCAGCACCCAGAGAGAGATGACAGCTTCGATGGTGTCTCTCTCCCGGCGCTCAAAACCGCATCCGGCCGGGCCATCCTCGCGACCTTTACCGCTGGTGAGCGAGCTGCTTGGTGGGAAGAACACGGAGAGTTTCGAGAGCAACCACAGGCCCTCCATTCAGCACGGCCACCGGAGACCGCCCAGGTGCGAAAGTTGAGGCGAACTCCCGGCTCCATTCGCTCCCTCGGTAGGCTGCATCGCGAATGCCGAGCGGTAAGAAAGTTAGGGTACGCGCTCTCCGATGGTGAGCTCACCGAACACATCGTTGATGCTGCTGCCCCTCTGCGGAACGGAGCCGGAGTCGTGGTTGGCGCCATCACTGTCGGTGCCAAAAAAGATCGCATTCGGGATGGAAACCGGGCTTTAGGCTTTCTGGTCTCCCAATCGGCCGCCGCCCTGTCAGAAAGACTCGGATGGCGGTTCCCGGCGTAGAGTTTCGCTATGGAAAATTCGCAACGTGCCATTCTCGCGCCGCTCTTAGGCCTCGGCTTTGGATGGGTGCTCTTTATGTTTGCAGCCTGGTCCAATCTCTTCATCCAACCCGAGTACGACACCGCGGGTAATTACCTTAACGCTGGTGCCTCTGTTCAGCCTTCCACCTACCTCTACCTAGGTGGGATCGCACTTTATTCTCTGGGCGCCTTTCTGGGCCTGCGCATCGCTAGTCGCCAACGCAGCGCGGAAGGCCCGGGTCACCCTCTAACCTTGGCCGCGTATCGGTTGGGCAATCTCGCTGTCATTATCGGGCTGGCGAGTGCGGCCATTTTTGCGATGGCCAATTTCCTCGGCGCCTTTGGCGATGGGGGCACTGACTCGCTTACAGTCCGAATATTTGCTGTCTATATCCCCATCGTGTTGTCGGCTGCGCTCGTCGTTGGTCTTCTTCTTCTGTCCTTTGTGTATCGGGGAGACCCTGGTGACGCTGACTCTCTCGGCGTATCTGCGCGGCAAAGAGCTCTTGGCTGGGGATATGCGGTTCCTATCCTCGCCGCGGCGGCGGCGATTGTTTTTGGCCTGACCGTGTACGACGTCACTGGCACCTCCTTGGACGCCTGGATATGGGTCATCATCCAAGTGTTGATTGCTGCAGGAATTATTCTGGGAACCCGCTTTGCCAGACGGGCTAGGGCAGAGAAACCTTCTCCGCCGAAGCCCCGCACCGCTCTCGCCAGCGGAGCGTGGAACCTCAACTTCGTGCTTTCGATTGTTTTCGGAGGAGTCGTTTCGATCATGGCTTTTGTCTTTGGCTCCGCTGCTTTTGAGAAACTGCGTGACTACAATTTTGACTACGAGGGATGGGAAATAAGATCCGTGACCGTAAGTTGGATCGTCGCCGACTTTGCGCCCGCGATCATGCTCATTGCTTTAGTCATCGTCGGGCTGTACGCCGCCATTACAGAACGCCACCGCGACGAGGCTCGTCGCTAGAGAGTTTCAGGAATTTCTTCGCTTTTTGGAGTTCTTTTGCTCTTGCGAACGACGGCTTGACGCCGCCTGCTGGCCAAATAGCTCCCTACTACGACCAGAGGGAAGCCCACTAAAATCCCTGCAGTTATCGGTTCGTCAAGGAAGACAACGCCCAACACGGCTGCTACCGCGAGGTTTACATACGTAATCAGGCTCGCCCTGGCAGGCCCGATCTGGCGGATGAGAGCGAAGAAGATAACGAAGGCGGCGGCGGAACAGACCACGCCCAGAATCAGGAGCGAGCCCCAGGCATGCCATGGTGGTGCCTGTGCAATGTCTCTAGGCAGGGTCACCGCTGCAAAGGGCGCATAGATTACGCTCACCATTGTTAAGGACACGGCGATAACGCCGAGCGTTGGAACCTCGTGAGGCATCCGGTCGGCAATAATCGGCGCCACCGCGTAGCCCACGGCCGCGGCCAACATCATGAACACCGGGGTGAGTGGTGTTGTCCCCGAAAGCGCATCGATACCTACGAGGGACACCACACCAGCCAGGCCGAGTACTAGCCCCAAGATAGTGAGTGGGTGCCACGCCGAGCGGTCGCCCAAGAGGCCTACCAAGAAAGCCGCTATAAAAGGCACGGTGGTGATGAGTAGCCCAGCCAGGCTCGACGGGATCTGGCGCTCCGCTTCTGTGATGAGAAACCACGGTCCGACCATCTCAAATGCAGCAAAGCCAAGAACAGCTGGCCACGCCTTCAGGGTTGACCTCAACATCCCTCGCTTGAGTGCGATCGGCATTAAAACCAGGGCGCCGAGAAACACTCTTGCAAACACAATGCTAGGTGTGTGGAAGTGCTCAATGGCGATAGCTATGAAGAAATAGGGGGTTCCCCAGATGATTCCGACCGTCAGGAACTGGAGCAAAGCTTTTCTGGGCATCAGGTCATATTAGTAGAGAAAACCTTCCTCTCCGCTGACCGAAATCTGGTCCTCGCGGGGGCCCAAAAGTCATGGCGCCGGGCTCTACACTGAGCAGGCTAGGAAAGGAGGTCCCTTGATTGACATCACCGTTCTTCCGGCTTTTATCGCCGCTTCACTTGTGATTATTCTGTCCCCTGGAGCAGACACCGTCTTGTTGCTGCGGTACGCCATTCGTGGAGGAAGGAGAGACGGCTTTCTTGCCCTCATCGGCATTCTCCTGGGGCTAACGGTCGTGTCGGGGCTGTTGGTTTCTGGCGTGGGTGTCCTCGTCAACACGCAACCGGGGGCCCTCAACCTTCTGACGCTTTTAGGAACAGTAGTTCTGTTTGTGCTCGGCGCTGTCAGCATTGCCCAGGCAATCTCACTAGCGAGAGACCATCAAGTGTTGGAGCAGGATGTGCTTGGTCGCAACGGCGCGGTGGCCCTCACCACACAGCGGCCACTTCTCGCCGCTCTAATAACCAATGCCACCAACCCCAAAGTCTTGATCTTCTACTTGGCCTTCTTTCCCCAGTTTGTTGGGAACGCCACCAGTGTCACGTGGCAGCTGGTCCTCCTGGCCATAGTCTTTCTTGTTGTCGCCACGTTGTGGTTGATACCGCTGGTGTATGCCGCCAGCGCGATGCGGGAATTTTTCGCACGGCCGAGAGTCGCTATTGCCTTAGAAATCACCGCAGGTGCCGTGTTTTTGCTCCTTGCGACGCTGTTACTAATCTCGTGGGTCCAGCTCTAGCTCGGCGTAGGTCCAACCCACAGCTTCCTTCCCGATAGACCCTTCTCTCGCCGACCTCCGAGCTGCCCATCCTGGCCAACACTTCTAAAGCGCAAGAGTCACTCGTCGCACTTACTTCTTAACCTTTGGTGGGAGACGGCGGACGGTCGACCCACCCACGCCCGCAGCTGCGTCGGTTCTCGGGGGTGCTTCCCTAGGTCCTCAATTCCGAGGAGAGATTCAGAACGACCTCTCAACACACTGCACCCGAGGGGGGGGGGGGGGGGGGGGCGGC
>JBLIEN010000057.1:0-7802 GCA_047633115.1 Pontimonas sp. | reverse complement strand
GGACTGTGCGCGCGAGATCCGAGGGACCAGTTCCAGGGCGAATGCGGTAACTTTTTGGTCCCGCAACGCTTTGACAGCCGCGGCTTCGGATGCTGGCGATGCCAGACCTATGGTGATTGCGCCCGTTTTTAGCTTCTTGATGGTCGCCGGCGCCAGCGGGCGCACGTGGGCGAGCACATCGAGGGTGCCGGGGTCGAGCGTGGCAGCGATGGTGGCGCCTGCGCTCTTGTAGTCATCATCGGGATAGCCAGCCGCAACTCCGGCGCCTTTTTGGACCGTGACCTTCAACCCTTCGCCTATCAACTGCTTGACAGAGTCAGGCGTTGCGGCAACGCGGTTTTCGCCAGAAATCGGCTCTTTGAGAACTCCAACAATCATTGATTCACCCTCGAAAAGTAAGCTACATTTCTTCAGAACGCTCACCCGAGGCAAGCGACACCAACGTAGCAGTATTGACGCCCCCCACCTGGAGAGAAGCCCGGGAACCAGCAGAGCTGTGCGGCGATCCGCCTGCGAGCGGTGACGGCCACATCCCCTCCAGCGCTGGTACGCGGCAGAGACTAACTTTTATTGGAAACGCCACTGCGAGAGAACATAGTGCGCCACGGGGGAAAAAAACGTCCGGAGACCTCGTGGTGCTGGGCATATTCGGGATGCTTCTCCAGAAGCGTTGCCTCCTCACGATGGCTTTTGAGCGTCGACACCCCCAGAAGCGCCAACCAGCCCACAACATGACCGGGCGATGCCCCCCACAACACGATGCCTGCCGAGGCCACCAACATCCCCGTGTAAACGGGGTGTCGGATATATCTACAGATCCCCTCCGTGGCGAAAAGTCCTCCGTCCTTGGGTACGGCGGAAGGGCACAATTGTGTTCTCAGCCGAAGACCCGCGAGCACGACAATCAAGATTCCGGTTGCGACGAAAACCGCAGCAACTGAGGCAACGATCGAACCTTGGGGCCACAGAAAGCCCGCCGGTAAGACCACAAGAGCTGCCAGGATCCCCCATTGCACTCCCACGAGCGCCCAGCCGACAGATGGCTTCATGGCGTTAAGAGTGCTGTGAGCGCTCGAAGACTCTGGCCGCCTCCTGGCGCTCGTGTTCCTCTCCCAGAGCAATCGGAGCTCTCACGTTGGCGTCACTCAACCCAAACCCCGCGACAAGGTCACCGAGGTGTGGACGAAGTCGTGGCAGTAGTCGGCCGTTGATGTAGTCGGTAATGGCCTCCGCCCGGAGGACACTAAGACGACCATTCATGAGGTACCAGTCCCGGTGCTTTTCGATGAGGATAAAGCCGTGGAGGTCTCGTAGCCACCGCATAACCTGCTTGGTGCCATTCTCTTCCATCGCGTCAATAGCCCTCGTGAACGCCTCCCAGACCACCAGTTCGGCATGCGCCAAGGCGGCATCGATGAGTTCGCTTTGATGTTGATTCATGAGCGCGCCAGCCTCGAGTGGATCCATCTTGCCCGCCGGACGAAGCACTCTTGCCAGTTTTCCCACCATACTTTCGACCCGGTCAGTCAAGAGCTGATGCTGGGAGTCTGTGTTCCTCACGTAGCCTATGGAGCGCGCTGTGGAACCGAAATCGCTCACGTTTTGGGCTAAGCGGCGAAGCCCGGACCTGTTGATTGCGGCATTGCCGACGTGGTCAGCTGCGTAACTCGCCAAGCTTCCGAGCCCGCCCTCTTTGAAGGCTTTGGCGTAGTCGCCGAGCAAACGTTTGGCCACCAGCTGCAAAAGAATGGTGTTGTCACCCTCAAAGGTCGCATAGACGTCGAGATCCGCCCGAAGACTTGCAAGACGATTTTCCGACAGAAACCCTTGCCCCCCGCAGGCTTCGCGTCCTGCCTGAAGATTCTCTAGAGCCGACCAAGTGGCGTAAGGCTTTAGAGCTGCCGCGAGCGTTTCGAGATCTTGGCGCTCCTCTTCGGTGTCTTTCGCGCCTCTGAAAACATCGTGAAAAAGCTCCAATAACTCATCCTGAGCGAAACCCATGGCAAACGTCGCGGCCAGATGAGGCACCAGGCGACGTTGATGGGTTTGATAATCCATCAACACCTGTTCCTCATCAGAACCGTGGATGGGAAACTGCCGGCGGACGAGACCGTAACGAATAGCGACGGTGGACGCCAGCTGAGAGGCGACAACCGAGGCCCCCACCAGGGAAACGCGACCCTGCACCAGAGTCCCAAGCATCGTAAAGAACCGGCGCCCTCTGCTTTCAATAGGGGACGAGTACACGCCCTCTGCACTCACGCTCCCATAACGATCAAGCAAGTTCTCGCGAGGGACTCGCACGTGGGTGAAGTGCAGCCGCCCGTTGTCAATGCCATTGAGCCCACCTTTGGGCCCATCATCGTCTCCCCCAATACCGAGAAGAAAACCCTTCTCGTCGCGCAGGTCAACATAAAAAGCGTGAACGCCGTGATGTTCCTCACCCACAATGAGTTGGGCGAAGACAACAGCTGCTTTCCCGTGTATCGCTGCGTTACCGATGTAATCTTTCCACGCACCGCGGTGAGGTGTGTGGAGCACAAAGTCACCGGAGTCGGCATCGTAAGTAGCGGTCGTAGCAATAGAGGCAACATCTGAACCGTGGCCAGTTTCCGTCATGGCAAAACATCCAGGGATTTCCATGGACATGATTCCTGGCAACCATTTTTTGTGGTGGATCTCGGTTCCCAAGTGGGTTACCGCTGCTCCAAAGAGCCCCCATTGGACACCTGACTTGATTTGAAGCGAAGGGTCCGCGAGGACCAGCTGCTCAAAGTTCGCGACATTGCCCCCGGGGTTATCGCCACCGCCGACCGATTCAGGGAAAGAAAGAAGCACTCCCCCAGCGTCGACCAGGACACTCAACTGGCTGAGCACCCTTTCCCGATGTTCGCTCTGGGGCTGACCCTCGATTTTCCAGAGCGCCGGGTCTTCACAGAGCGTGCGGGCGCGGGTGCGGATATCTGCCCATCGGCCCAGCACATATTTCCCCAGCTGCTCGACATCGACGGACAGGTCGTCGCTTTTCAGTTTTGCCGTGGACTTCTCGGGTGCTTGCGTGTGAACACTCATCGTGACGCTTTCTCTCAGACCAATCGTTGCCTGATTGCAGGCTAAAGCTTCTCCTGAATGATGGCGCCTCCGTCGTATTCCACCACGAAAGACCCCGGCACTTACGGGCAATTTTTGTGGTGTTCCTACTAAGCCAACGAGAAGTATTGAGCGCAGAGCGAACGCAGGAGGGAAATATACCCCATGGGGTATAGTCGGATTCAACGAAAGGATGACGATGCCGACTATCAATTTAACGCACGATATCTTTGAAAAAACTATTGCCTCCGAGGGAATCACTCTGGTGGATTTCTGGGCAGAGTGGTGCGGCCCGTGTAAAGCCTTCGGTCCGGTCTACGAAGAAGCCAGCAACAAACACGCTGATGTGACGTTCGGGAAAGTGGACACCGAAGCCGAACAAACCCTCGCCCAAGAAGCCAATATTCGATCCATACCCACGCTGATGGCATTCCGTGACGGTGTGCTTGTCTTCTCTCAGCCGGGCGCCTTGCCGGCACCCTCTCTGGAAGAGGTCATCACCGCAGTCAAAGCCCTCGACATGGACGACGTCCGCAAACAAGTCGCCGAAGCCGAAGCAAAAGAGGCCTAGAGGCGGTTGCGGCCAAAGATCCCGCGCCGCACACGTTCGACAATATTCTTTGTCGGCGGCTCGTTGTAGTGATCAGCGCGATCTTGGCCAGACATCTCGGCGATGGCGTCCATCACTTCATCGGTGGCGTGGCGCCGAGCCCGTCCTGAATCAGCTTTGCCATGGCGCGACAGGTCCAACGGCGCGCCGAACTGGATGGTGACTTTGGCTGGGCGAATTCCACTGCTGCCAATAGGTTGCACCTTCTCCGTTCCCTTCACCGCAACTGGAACCACCAAAACTCCGGCGTTCAACGCTAACCACGCGACGCCTGTTTTGCCCCGATACAAGCGCCCGTCTCGCGAGCGAGTCCCCTCGGGATAGACCGCAAATGCTTCTCCTCCCTGAAGAAGAGAAAGTCCCGCATCGAGAGCATCCTGCGCGGCCTGTCCGCCCCCCCGTGTTACTGGTATCGCACCGATACTGCTAAAAAACACCTTTGAAATGCGTCCTTTCGCTCCGGGAGTGGTGAAATAACTTTCTTTCGCCAAAAAACTCACGCTGCGAGGCGCAAACAAGGTGATAAACACGCTGTCAATGAAGGAGAGATGATTACTCGCCAGGATCACAGATCCCGTGACGGGGACATTCTTGCGCCCCACAATTTTTGCCCGAAATAGTGCTCGGGCTAGAGGAGCCAGAACAAGCCTGCTGGTTTGTTTCAACATAGTTACCTACTTGCGTTTAGCGCGCGTCTTGACCGTAGCGGGAATGCCCACCGCTAGCGCGCTAGAGGGCACATCGTCGACCACGACGGAGAGTGCGCCTATCGTTGCGTCATCACCGATCGTCACGGGGCCGAGAATCGCAGCCCCCGCCCCCACCAGCACACGGTTGCCTAGCGTGGGGTGGCGCGACCCTGTCGTTTCTTCTCGGGAGCCTTGGACTTTTCCCCCGAGCGTCACGCCGTGATAAATGAGGCAGTCCTCCCCCACGATTGCGGTTTCCCCGATCACCACACCCATGCCGTGATCGATGACTAGACGCCTGCCGAGGGTGGCACCCGGATGAATCTCTATTCCCGTAAGCCACCGGGCGACGTTCGACACGATGCGCGCAGCCAGAAACCACTCCCAGCGCCATAACCAATTCGCCACTCGGTACCAGGCGAGAGCGCTGACTCCTGGCGAGGTGAGAAACACTTCGAGGGCGGTGCGAGCGGCAGGGTCTCTCTCCCGCACCGCTTGAATGTCTTCGCCGATGCGTGAGGTGGGCCTCATTTAGGTATCAAGTCCTTCGTAGAGAACGGTGGAGAGATAGCGCTCTCCAAAACTAGCCAAGACAACCACAATAGTCGCACCGGCGAACTCTGGTCGATGCGCTAATTCCACGGCGGCATGCGCGGTTGCACCGGAGGAAATTCCGCCAAGAATTCCCTCTTCCGCGCCCAAACGACGCGCCATGGTGACAGCTTGCTCAGCGGAAACGTCGGCAATTTCGTCATAGACATCGCGGTCCAATATTTCGGGGATGAAATTTGCCCCAATTCCCTGGATTTTGTGGGGACCTGCTAGGCCACCGGTCAGCAGCGCAGACTCAAATGGCTCGACCCCGACGACTCTCACTCCGGGTTTGTGTTCCTTGAGCCTTTGCCCCGTCCCCGTCAGCGTCCCGCCTGTACCGATGCCCGCAACGAATACATCCACGGCACCATCGGTGTCGCGCCAAATCTCTTCCGCGGTGGTGCGACGGTGTATCTCAGGGTTTGCTTCATTCTCAAACTGCTTGACATACACAGCTCCTGGAACCTCGCCGACAATTTGAGCTGCCTTGCTCAATGCACCCGTCATACCCTCAGAGCCCGGAGTGAGCACCAGCTCCGCGCCAAAGGCGCGCAACAACATGCGGCGCTCCATACTCATGCTCTCGGGCATGGTCAAAATCGCACGGTAGCCCCGAGCCGCCGCAACCATTGCCAGGGCAATACCGGTGTTCCCGCTGGTGGCCTCCACGATGGTGCCGCCCGGAGCTAGCTCGCCGGTGGCTTCAGCCGCATCCACGATGGCGACGGCCAAACGGTCCTTGACGGAAGATGTGGGGTTATAAAACTCGAGCTTCGCCAGGACGGTGGCGCCAGCCCCTTCGGTCACGCGGTTCAAGCGCACCAGCGGGGTGTTACCAAAAGCTTCAGTGATGTTTCCATATACCAACGACATGACATCCTTCTTTCCCTTAAGACACGACACCCCCAGCGTATTGCTAACGCCTAGCCCCACAAACGCATGCGTCATACTGTGACGTCGAAGAGTAAGGGTCCCCCGCTGTGCTAACTGTCCTCCTGGGTCTGTCCGGAGCCCTCACCTACGGTGCTGCCGATTTCTTTGGTGGCCTTGCCTCAAGGCGGTCCTCAACGTTGCTGACCACTGCAGGGGTTGCGGTGGTGGGCCTGGTGGGAATGCTGCTTGCATCGCTGTGGGTTCCCTCCACGTCCAGCCTTGATGCTTGGGTCATCGGTGGCGCCTCAGGGCTTGCGGGCGCGATAGGAATCGGTTTGCTCTACGGCAGTTTGGCAATCGGCCCCATGAGCATTCTTTCCCCCACCACAGCTTTCATTTCGGCAGTGGTACCTGTAGCGATCGGATTGGGCCGGGGAGAGAACGGGGACCTCAGGTTTCTCCTCGCTCTAGGTGTGGCGCTGGTCGCAATAATTTTCGTGGGCTTTGTGCCCGAAAAAGGCGCAGTCCGCCCCAGGCCTCTGGGGCTCCTCATGGCCGTGGGTTCGGGTACCTTCATTGGACTCACCATCGTTCTCATCGATGCCACCCCTGATAATTCGGGGCTTATTCCTCTGCTGGCCAATCGCACGGTCTCCACGTCAGCGCTAGGGCTCACGATTCTTGGGGTGTTTATCTGGCGGGGCCTAAGGCGCGCAAGCCCCCGAATTCCCGGGCTCAACAAAATTCCCAGCGTGTGGGTCATGATCATCGTGGCGGGATTGCTCGACGCGGTGGCCAACGTTGTCGTGCTCTATGGCTTGCGCGTCGGAGCTCTCTCCGTCATGGCTGTCCTTATTGCGCTCTACCCCGCGGGGACCATTTTATTGGCGGGCGCCGTGCTCAAAGAGCGCGTCGCCGCCATCCAATGGGTGGGGCTTGTTTTAGCCCTGACCGCAAGCGCCCTCCTCGCCCTCTAGGCGAGAGCGAGCGCAGTGATGTCTGAAGGCTTCTTGTCCTCCGGAACCACAATGATGCCTGCTTGCTTGAGCAGATCCACGACGCGCCGAGCTCGAGGCTTCGTGGTCAAAGTGATGACGACACCTTCTTTGCCCGCGCGACCGGTCCGACCGGAGCGGTGAACATAGGACTTGAAATCTTCGGGCGCGTCCACCTGAACCACTGTCTCGATGTCATCGATATGAATACCGCGCGCAGCCACATCGGTGGCAACCAACACGTTCACGCGACCTGAGGTCAGCTTGTCCAGGTTGCGTTGACGCCTAGCTTGGTTGAGGTCACCGTGAAGACTCACGGCGGGAATGCCGTTGTCATCAAGATGATCCGCAAGTTCTTCAGCAAAGGCGCGCGTGCGGGTAAACATAAGCGTCTTGCCTGTTACACCCGCGAGGCGCACGACCATGTCGCGCTTGTCTCGCTGGTCCACCACATAGACACGGTGATCGATGGTGGAGGTTTCCTGAGTTTCCCCTGCCACCTCGAACACTGCGGGGTTGGGGAGGAACTCCTTCACGATATTGGACACACCACGATCGAGGGTTGCGGAGAACAGCAAACGCTGGCCATCGCGAGCGGTGGCAGAGAGGATTCGCTGCAGAGGTTCAATGAACCCAAGCTCCGACATGTGGTCTGCCTCATCGACGACAGAAATGACGACCTGAGAAACATCAAGCTTCCCTCTCGCCATCAGGTCCTCAATCCGCCCGGGTGTTCCAATCACTATGTCCACGCCGCGCTCGAGAGCACCAATCTGGCGACCGATGGGAACGCCGCCATAAATCTGTGTGGTGAAGAGACCCACACTGCGCGCAATGGGCTGGACTGTGCGATCAATTTGCAGAGCAAGCTCCCTGGTGGGAGCAAGGATCAGGGCGCGGGGGGCGCGGCCAACAGCGCGCTTCACGCCTTTGCTAGACAAACGCAAAAGG
>JBLIEN010000056.1:0-7890 GCA_047633115.1 Pontimonas sp. | reverse complement strand
TCATGAAGCTGGTCGCACAGATATTTCATTTACGTTGCCCAAAGAAGACGGCGCCCGGGCCATGGAAGCGCTAAAGAGCGCGAGAAAGGATTCTGGTTTCGAATCCTTGCTTTATGACGATGAAATCGGTCGCCTTTCCGTTGTCGGCGCGGGAATGCGATCAAACGCGGGCGTTTCGGCACAGCTTTTTACCGCACTTTCTGGTGCGGGCGTCAACATAGAGATGATTTCCACCAGTGAAATTCGCATCTCTGTCATTATGCGATCTGACATTCTCCCGGATGCGGTTCGCGCGGTTCACAGCGCGTTCGGTTTGGATGGGGACGTCGACGCCACCATCTACGCGGGCACGGGTCGATAGTGGTGTCTTTGGGTGTTGTAGGGGCAACCGGGCAGGTGGGCCAGGTTGTTCGAGCCCTCCTTGAGGAGCGGGCCTTTCCCGCTGATCGGGTTCGGTTCTTTGCTTCTGCCAGAAGCGCGGGACAGGAACTTTTCTTTCGGGGCGAACCAATCGTGGTGGAAGATGTTTCTGTTGCAGACCCCACAGGGCTGGATATCGCCATTTTCAGTGCCGGGGGAGCGCTCTCTCAAGAACAAGCTCCTCGATTCGTGGCGGCCGGGGTCACTGTTATCGATAATTCCAGCGCGTGGCGAATGGACCCCGAGGTTCCCCTCGTCGTGGCGGAAGTCAACCCGCAAGAGGCGCGCTCGCCCGCCAAAGGCATCATTGCGAACCCGAATTGCACCACTATGGCTGCGATGCCGCCGTTGAAAGCTCTGCACGACGCCGCGGGCCTCAAACGCCTCATCATTTCCACCTACCAGGCTGTTTCTGGTGCGGGGATTAAAGGTGGCGAGGAGCTCTTAGGGCAGGTCATGGCCGGGGCGGGTGCCAATCTTTTGGATCTTGTTCACGATGGCAACGCGCTCACCCTTCCTTCGCCCGTTGTCTTCCCCGAAACGATTGGCTTCAATGTCGTACCGCGGGCGGGGAACCTAGTGGAGGACGGGCTGGGGGAGACCGATGAAGAAAAGAAGCTTCGCAATGAAAGCCGCAAAATTTTGGGGCTCCCCAGCCTGTTAGTCAGCGGAACATGTGTCCGGGTGCCTGTGTTTACCGGCCACTCTCTCCAGATAAACGCCGAATTTGAAAATCCCCTCACCGCAGCAAAGGCGACCGCGCTTCTCGCCGTTGCACCAGGCGTTGAACTTGTCGACACCCCCACCCCGCTGAAAGCAGCCGGGGCCGATCCCACCCTGGTTGGTCGCATCCGCCAAGACGAGGGCGTGCCGGATAACCGTGGGTTGGCGCTATTTGTGAGTGGCGACAACTTGAGAAAAGGCGCTGCTCTCAACGCCGTTCAAATTGCTGAACTTGTTGCCGCTTCGCTCTAATTTCGGCCGTCCTTTATTGCCCTGATGGTGAGGCTGACTGCCACAAAAGCAGTGAGGACCCCAAAAAGAATGGCTGCCACACGCGGCGAAAGAGCAAAAGCGAAGTAAGCACCGATGGGTGCTGCCACCACGGCGCCGGCTGCCACCCAAGCGCCATCGCGTAGCAGGGCAGTCTTGTGGCGAACGTGGAGAATGCTTCCGCTGAGTGCCCCGGGAGCCATGGCGAGGAGAGAAATGCTTTTTGCGGCCAGGTCACTGCCACCGAGAAACAACATGATGGCAGGAGTCGCGATGAGGCCCCCGCCGATTCCTAGCAATCCGGCTCCTATGCCCATCAGTAACCCGAGCCCCAGCAGTATGAGTGCGGTGGTGGTCGTGACCTCCAGTGATCCGTCACGGTTGGGTACCTCGAGAAAAAGCCCGATAGAGGAAAAAACGATGAAGCTAATGAAGGCCCACCTTAGGGGGACCAAGGGAATGCGGGTGAGCAGACGGGCGCCCAGTTGCGCTCCTACAACGCTACCTAGTGCAACGAAAAGCGCGGGGAACCACTCGAAGATGCCCCCAATGCTGAACGAGATTGCTCCAATGAGTGATGCGGGGGTAATCGCGAGCAGAGACGTTGCATTCGCTTTGCGTTGATCAAAAGTGGTCCACCACAGCAGAAGCGGGACCATGATGAGACCGCCTCCGACCCCAAAAGCCCCGGAGAAAAGGCCACCGATAAGACCTATCACGACGAGGAAGACCCAGTGCGGGCTGGGGGGCATATTCACCCACACAGTCTAGGTGGAGCGCACCGGGCTTAGACTTGGACGATTATGGAACGTTTTGACGCAGTCTTGGTAGGTGGCGGGATTATGAGTGCCACGCTCGGAACATTCCTTCAGGAGCTTGAGCCGACGTGGCGTATTGCTGTCGTGGAGAAGTTACCCGGTATAGGAGAAGAGAGCTCCAACGCTTGGAACAACGCGGGAACGGGCCACTCTGCTTTGTGTGAGTTGAATTACACCCCTCAGCGACCTGACGGTTCTATCGCAATCGATAGTGCAGTTTCAGTGAATGAACAGTTTCAAGTGTCCCGCCAATTCTGGTCATGGCTCGTCGACGAGAAAATTGTCCCCCAGCCTTCCTCCTTTCTTTCGCTATCCCCGCACATGAGTTTTGTGTGGGGCAGGGAGAATGTGGACTACCTGCGTGCTCGTTATGAAGCGTTGAAGGACCACCCACTTTTTCTGGGGCTTGAATATTCTGAAGATCCGATGGTGATTGCCCGCTGGGCGCCCGTGTTGATTGATGGGCGACGCAAGGGTGAGCCGCTGGCGGCAACCCGGGTGGTTCAAGGAACGGATGTTGATTTCGGCGCGCTCACTCGGTCCCTGATGACCCATATGGGGAGCTCCTCGACCACACTCTTTTCGGAATCGCGCGTCACGGACCTGACCCGGACGAAGAACGGGTGGGAGGTCCAGCTCCGATCAGAAGTGGGGTACACCCCCAAAACTCTGGAAGCCCCCTTTGTTTTTGTGGGAGCCGGGGGGATGTCGTTGAATTTATTGCAGAAGTCGGGGATACCAGAAATCCGCGGATATGGTGGCTTTCCGGTGAGCGGAGTGTGGATGCGAACGGACAATCCCGACGTGACCTCGCAACATAACGCGAAAGTCTATGGAAAGGCCAGCGTGGGGGCGCCACCCATGTCGGTTCCTCACCTCGACGCCCGCATTGTTGAGGGCAAAAAAAGCCTCCTTTTTGGCCCCTATGCTGGTTTTACCCCCAAATTTTTGAAGAGCGGATCTTGGGCAGATCTTTTTGCTTCAATCCGCTGGCACAACCTCATTCCTCTCATTGCGGTGGGGGTCGGAAACTTGTCTCTCGTGCGGTATCTCATCGGGGAAGTGTTCGCTTCTCGGGGTAAAAAAATGCAAGCCTTGTGGGACTTTTACCCGTCGGCAAATCCTGACGATTGGCATGAACAGACTGCTGGGCAGCGGGTTCAGGTCATCAAGCCAGACCGCAAGAAAGGTGGAATCTTGCAGTTTGGCACCGAAGTGGTTGCCAGTGCGGATGGTTCGATAGCCGGGCTCCTCGGCGCCTCTCCCGGGGCTTCCACCGCGGCGCCGATCATGATCACCGTTTTGGAGCGGTGTTTCCCCGGCAAGCTGGAGCAGTGGAAGCCAACACTCCGAAAAATGGTGCCCAGTTACGACTCCAAGCTCTCCGATGACGCTGCAAAAGCTGAGACGTCACAATCCAGAACTGCCCAGGTACTGGGGCTAATTTAGGCCCAGCGTCAATGACGAATGGCGCCGCGGGAGGGTCCCACGACATAGGTGGTGGGGACCTGGAAACCGTGCTCAGAAAAGGCACCATCGAGGCTAACCTGGAGCAAAGATAAATCATCACCGTTGATGAGGGCATAGACAGAGCCCGAATCGCCCACCCCGACCATCCTGGCGCCGTATGCACCCTGGGACAGCGCGGTCTCAATTGCCAAATCAATCTCCACGCTTGATGCGTCGTAGTCATCCCGCAGCGACGCCTGGGATGCAGTCATAACTTCTCCGAGAGCGTGGGGGCTCTCCTGGCGAAGGAGTTTCGCCGCATCGAGAACTCTTTGGTTTTCGTTAATGATGTGCTGTGCTCGTCGATAGGTCACTGCAGAGAGGGCGACTCGATGATCGGGCAAGGTTTTTGGGGAAAGGTCTCTCAGGGAGGTAAGGCTCAGTGCATCGACCACCTCTTCGCGCTCCGCGAAACGTTGTGTAGCAAGGTCGGTGCCGCGCTCAATCCCGGTGTCGATAACAACCAGGGTGAGGCCGTGCTCGGCCAGGGCAAAAGCAACCTGGTCACTATCGAGAGAGCGTGAGTCAAACAGTATGGCGCGATTATCTTCCCCGAGAAGCGAGGGGATATGATCGCTGAGTCCTGTTTCACGGCCCACCACAGAGTTCTCAGCTTTTTGGCTCACCTTGGCCAGAGTCATTGAGTCCAAGGACAGCTGCCACGCGTCGTTGAGCGCGACGGCAACGGCAGTCTCGAGAGCCGCGGAAGAGCCTAACCCCACTCCCACAGGGACATCAGAGTCAATGAACACATCAAGACCAGGAACGGCGGAAAGGTCACCGCCGAACTGCCCCAGAGCCCATGCCACGCCTAAGGGATAGGCGGCCCAGCCGTGAACTTCGTCCGGCTCCAAGTGATCGAGGGAAATTTCTGCGATTTCATCAGCTTCGGTGCTTGCCACACGAAGCTTGCGGTCTTTACGTACGCCAAGCGCAACAACGGTGCGACGATCAAGAGCGATGGCCAATACATACCCATCGGCGTAGTCGGAATCATCGCCAAGGAGACGGAGTTCGCCAGGGGCAGACCACAGGCCGTCAGGTTCATAGCCAAAAATGGTCTGGAAACCAGCGCGGGTGTCATCTCGAATGTCGCTCATGAGGATTTGGTGCTCGAAGTCCTTCTACGGGAGGGAGAATCTCTAGTCTGGCCTATCTTCCTCCTCCCCGGGAAGCGATTCCCACACGCACCACTCAGCATTTCTTGGGACACTGGGGGGGTGAGTCCAACATCATCCACGACCCTGCCCCGCTTCATGCCCCCCCAGCGAGTGCGAGCTTGGCGCTGGATCGTAGGGACCGTTGTGATTCTTGGCTCTTGGTTGGTGGGCGGAACGCTTCTCGGCCTCGGCCTCCTCCCCTACACCGGAGTAGATCCTCAGGTCCTACTAACGGGTGGCGACGTACTGGCGGCGATGCCAGCGTGGGGGTACCTGTTTTTCGCTTTGATTACATTCCTACCTTTGTTCGTGGGGACGCTGGTTGCCTACCGGTTTGTCCTGGGTGTCAAGGTTCGCTTTCTGTTTTCTACTTTTGATAATTTTCGATGGTGGCGCGTCGCGTTGGGGTTCTGGGTGTGGGTGGCTCTCATTGGTGGACCGGTCATCGTGGGAATTGTTCTGAGCCCTGAGGCGTATAGCTTTTCTCCCACGTGGGAAACTTTCCTCCCGTTTCTTCTCGTCGGCCTTCTTCTCCTGCCGATGCAGACCACCGCAGAAGAATTGTTGTTCAGGGGGTGGATTATCCAGTGGGCGGCGCAGGCCTCAGGAAACATCTGGTGGCTCTCAACCCTTAGCGGAACCCTGTTCTCCCTACCCCACCTGCTCAACCCAGAAGCAGCAGGCGACACCCTGGGAGCCTTTTTTGGCTACTTTACCGTGGGGTTCGCTCTAGCTTGGGTCACCGTAAGAGACCGCTCGTTGGAGATCGCTATTGGTGCGCACATGTCCAACAATCTTTTCGCTGCCCTGGTGGTCGGCTATGAAGGAGGAGTGCTGCCTGCGGAAGCGCTCTTCGTCACGGAGCCTATTGAATGGGGGGCATCAAACCTTGTCGGGGTCCTTGTCATACCCCTGTTTGTTTTGCTAACCAGACCCGGACGCCCGCGGGCAAAAAAGATCCCCGACGCAGCCTCGTGACTGTCACGGTTGGGACAGAGTAAGCGCGTCAGAACCCCGGTCTAGCTCCCCACCGGAGGTATCTAGGAGACTCTTCCGAGTCGTCCCAGCGGACCGGAAAGACCCGCTAGAGCGCTTGAACGTGCGCGCGGAAAATGCGAAACATTTTGATTCCACAAGCCACAAGCCACAATCCACGGTCTCGGTGACCATTGCTTGTGGTGGATATCTACGGATGCGTGTGACGACGAAACGTGAGGCGGTCTGAGGCGCAACCCACGTCGGCAGGGTGGGGGCTATGGCGCAAGGCCCTCTTGGCACAGCGCCGGTCTAAGTTTCCGCGTTAGTGTCAGGGTATCGACGTTGTTCTCAAAGAATGGAGCCCCCCTGTGCCGAAAATCATCCTCGAAGCTCAAAACCCAGTTCCGCTCTTCACGCTCAACGATCAAGAAGGCGGCAGCGTCGCTTTGTCTGATTACCTGGGGAAAAAAGTGATTATCTACTTCTACCCTGCGGCTGGCACTCCGGGATGCACAACCCAAGCTTGTGACTTCCGGGACAATATGTCGTCGTTCGCGGCAGAGGGCTATGTCGTTCTGGGGATATCTAAAGACGGGTCCCCGGCGCTGAAACAGTTTGCACAAGAAGAAAGGCTGGATTTCCCCCTCTTGAGCGATCCAGATTTGGCCGTTCACCATCTGTTTGGCGCCTTCGGAGAAAAGTCGATGTACGGGAAAATTGTTAACGGGGTCATTCGCTCCACCTTCGTTGTTGATGAAGCGGGTGTTCTTCAGCACGCCCTATATAACGTCAAGGCCACAGGGCATGTCGATGGTCTGAAGAAGAAGCTCGGCATATCCGCTAGCGAACAAGCCTGAGGAGGGCCCTCCCATGGTTTCGTTCTCCGCCAGAAAGAAAATCGCGGTGAAGCCGTGGGGCCGCGAGAGAGATGCCACCGGGCGCTCTGGGAGTATTTCTCGCACAGAACTCCTGCGGTGAAATTCGACTCAGCTGAGCGCTTCGACGGCGAGGGCTCTGCAAAAAGAACCCTCTGATTGCGCCGAAATGGTCGCCCTTATGGTGGAGCAGCCGCAGAAAAACATGCATAGAAACGGTGGGCCCCGTCAGGCTCGAACTGACGACCCACGGATTAAAAGTCCGATGCTCTACCAACTGAGCTAGAGGCCCTGATCAAAGTCTACCGGGGTGACGCCGGGGGTTGTTCTGCGGACCTGGCGGCCCGTTGCGTGTAATACAATTCAATGTCCCCTTATTCGTGTTAGGAAACACCGCCATGCGTTCACGTCTCCGCCTCAGCGCCGCTTTTATTCTTTTTTCCGCATTGACACTCGCGGGATGTGCGGGGGAGCCTCTCACAGCCGAGCCAAACGAAGTTCTTGAGGTCGAAGAAGCGGAGGCAGATGTTCCACGCCATCCACTCACCGGAGTGGAACTGGGTAGCGCGGTGGGGAGCGGACCAAGCATCGCCGTCAAGATTGACAACACCAGCTCTGGCCGCCCTCAGGTGGGGATTGCCTCTGCTGACATCGTTTATGAGGAGCTCGTCGAGGGCGGCGTTACCCGCTATCTGGCGGTCTTTCACACCACTGTTCCTGACGAGGTAGGGCCTGTCCGCTCAGGCCGGCCGCAAGACGCAGGGATTATTCCCGCTTTCGGTGGTGTTTTTGTTTTTTCCGGAGTGGGGAATTCTAATGTCCGAGAGATTATTGGTGCATCTGGATTAAAGCTCGTTGAGCACGATACGTCGGGCGGAACTGATGATGCGCCTTTATTCTTCCGCAGTGACCGCAAACCAGCGCCGTGGAACCTTCACATCAAAGCAGCTGATCTTTTCGCAAGCTATTCGGCACTGGCGGCACCACCTCAGCAGTTTGATTTCGTCTCCGACCCTTCAGAGTCCACGGCTGCTGTATCGGGCGAGAACGCTGACTCCATAAGGGTCACCTTCAGCAAGGGAGTTGAATCCGTCTGGCAATGGGACATGAAGACCGGGACCTACCTCAAGTTCCTTT
>JBLIEN010000055.1:0-8023 GCA_047633115.1 Pontimonas sp. | reverse complement strand
AGAGGCCAATACAGGCACGCCTGCGGCTTTCGCGTAATCCTTGGCCGTGACTTTGTTTCCGGCCATTTCCAGGACTGATGCAGGCGGGCCGATGAAGACGATGCCGGCCTCTTCGCACGCTTTTGCCAAGTCAGGATTTTCGCTCAGGAAGCCGTAGCCGGGATAAATCGCATCGGCGCCCGTTTCGACGGCCACCCGCATGATTTCCTCGATGGTGAGGTACGCCCGCAAAGGATGGCCTGGTTCCCCAATTTGATAAGCCTCATCCGCTTTCATGCGGTGCAGGGAATAGCGGTCCTCGTAAGGAAAAACCGCAACGGTCCGCATGCCGAGCTCTACCGCAGCCCGAAAAGCACGGATAGCAATTTCGCCGCGGTTAGCGACAAGAATCTTGGTGATCACGAGTACTGGCCTCTCCGGGAGGGTTCCTCCCGCGCCGTTATGCTTCCCTAGGGGTAGCTTACTAAACGCTAAGATAACGACGGTGCGAGTAATCAGCTTAAGTTCCCTTAAAGGTGGCGTCGGAAAAACGACGGTCACACTTGGACTTGCCTCCGCCTCTTTTGCTCGGGGTCTGCGCACCCTCGTAGTCGACATGGACCCACAAGCGGATGCCTCCACGGGCCTCGATGTGACGGTAGGGCGTCACATCAATATTTCTCACCTTCTCGCGAACCCTCGGTCTTCCCAGGTGCGTAACGCTATCGTTTCCAGCGGCTGGACTCGCAGCCACAAAGGCACCGTAAACGTCCTGCTCGGGTCTCCCTCAGTCATGGCTTTTGATGAACCGACTCTTACGAGAAGGCAAATTTGGCGTCTTGAGGAAATCTTGGCCGTGGTAGAACAAGACTACGACATCGTTCTCATCGACTGCCCTCCCTCGCTGAACGGGCTCACCCGGATGGCGTGGACCGCCAGCGATCGCGTTGCTGTGGTGACGGAGCCCAGCCTGTTTTCTGTTTCTGCAACGCAGAGAGCCTTTCGGGCGATCGATCAGTTGCGAAGAACAGTATCCCCGAGACTTCAGCCACTGGGAGTTGTCGTCAACCGTGTGCGACCGCAATCCGTTGAACACCAGTATCGGATTGATGAGTTAAAGCAGATGTTTGGGACTTTGGTTATGCAGCCAGAACTTCCTGAACGTGTGGCCCTTCAACGAGCCCAAGGGGCCGCAAGCCCAGTCCATCTGTGGCCGGGAGAAAGCGCCGAAGAGATGGCCTTGAACTTCAACCAGATTTTGGACCGCGTTATGCGCTCCGTGGCCGACGAGTAGCCGAGTTCGAGCTAACTCGCGCGCTGAGTGCGACGAGCAGCCAGCTCATCGCGGGGGTCAACACCCACGTTGGTGGCCTCCACCGATACCAGTGATGACTCCACTTCGCGGAGCACTTTGCCCACGGCAATGCCAAAAACCCCTTGCCCCCTCGATACGAGGTCGATGACCTCATCGTTGGAGGTGCACAGGTACACGCTGGCACCGTCGCTCATGAGCGTGGTTTCTGCTAAATCTCTAATGCCAGAAACATGAAGCTGGTCGACAGCCACGCGAATTTGCTGGAGGGAAATTCCGGTATCCAACAGGCGCTTGACAAGTTTGAGAACTAAAATGTCTCGGAATCCATAAAGGCGCTGGGAGCCTGAACCCTGAGCGTTTTGAACGGTGGGTTCCACAAGATGTGTCCGAGCCCAGTAATCCAGCTGCCGATAGGTAATGCCGGCCGTGTTCGCCGCAATATTTCCCCGGTAGCCCTGCTCCGGCTCGATCACGGGCAAACCATCGGTGAAAAGCAAGTCTCTGGCATAGCTCTCAGTGGTGTTGTCCGAAGAACCCATGTCGCACCTAACTCTCATGTTCCACTTGACCCTTACGGGCGCCCCGCCACAATACCGGAGCTGATGAGAACTACTGGGATAACCTCTCTCACGTCTTTAGGGCGTGTCGCAGGTCAACCTTGTTACGACTCTAGTCGCTGAACACGTTCGCGGGTAAGAACACTGCGCAGCGACATCAAAATGTCGGAAAGCTCTCGGGCTTTTTCGCGAAACTCCTCACTCGTCATGCTTTTTGACCCCGGTGTTGATGCTGAGACAGCCTGAGAAACCAACCCCATTTCTCGGTCAACAGCTAACCCCATACCTCGGAGATGACGAGGTTCAACGCCAAAGCGTGACGCGTCCACGACAGACTTGAGGATGACGAGATCTTGAGCGAGATATACCTTCTTCGCCTCAATGAGGCCGGAACTCACGGCTCCATCCAAGAGACCCGCTGACGCTCCAGAGTGATCGACCATTTCTTGGCGCGTGAACCTCAAGCTCTCATTCACTTTGACCACTCCGGTCGCTTTGGCCCCGTTGGGCAACGAAGGGCTCTGACCTGCGTCCAAATCATCCAGATACTTTTTGATGACCCTCAGCGGAAGATAATGATCCCTCTGAACGGTCAGGACAAAACGAAGCCGCTCCACATCTGAAGCGCAGTAGGTGCGGTAGCCCGCCGGCGTGCGCTTAGGTGACACCAATTGGCGGTCTTCCAAGAAGCGAAGCTTCGAAGGCGAAAGCTCCGAAAACTCTGGTGTCAGTTTGGCAAGAACCTGTCCGATAGAGAGGAGAGTCTGGCGGGGGGAACCGGCAACTTGACGCCGGGCAGAAGCCGTCATTGAGCGATCCCGTGTCCTTCAATGTCAGCGCGGGAAGCATAGAAGGTCATGCGGAACTTCCCCACCTGAACTTCAGCGCCATCGTGCAAAAGTGCCTGGTCAACCAAGACACCATCGAAGTAGGTGCCGTTGAGGGAGCCCACATCTTTCATCTCAAAGGACGTGTGATGACGGATAAAATTTGCATGCCGACGAGACACCGTCACGTCATCAAGAAAGATGTCTGCTTCGGGGTGACGGCCCGCAACAGTGGAATCTTGGTCGAGCAGAAAACGCGCGCCAGCGTTGGGGCCCTTGCGCACAATTAGCAACGCGGAACCCGAAGGAAGGGCGGCAATAATCTCTTGCTCTTCGAGGGAAACACCGGATTCTAGGCCTTGCAGCTTCTGCTGAAAATCTGGGCCAAATTTGACTGTGGGGTCAGGAATACCTGCCTCGTCAAGCCCGCTAGGTGTTTCGTTCATCACTCCCCCTCGTGGAACTGTTCACCCTATCGGATGCATTGACCTCCCCGCGAACCCGGGATTGGGCAATAGAAATGGCATCAAAAAGGTAAGAAAAACCGACTATCCAGTACAACACAACGACAGCCAAAGCCAAGGGCTCAGCAATCACATTGGTGATATTCCCCACTGCCTCAAAGACCAATCCGAGGAAGAACAAAGGCAGGACAAAAAGCATTCCGAAGGTGGCGACTTTACCCCACCACTTCACCGGAAGAGTCGCTGCCCCGTAACGCGACATCACCACCCCGCCAACGCCTAAAAGGGCGTCGCGCAGCATTACGGCAATCACAAACCACCACGACACGACATCTTGAATGGCCAAAGCGATGACGGTCGCAGCGATGAACAAACGATCCGCAAAAGGGTCGAGAAACTGGCCAAGCTTAGTGATTTGATTCATGTGCCGGGCAATCATGCCATCCACAAAATCTGTCAAGACTGCCGCAACTAACAGAATCAGCGCACTGACAAGTTGGTCCCGAATAACCAACACCAGGAAAACGGGGATTGACATCAGGCGTATAACGCTCACCAGGTTTGCGAGGGTAAACACGCGCGTGCTCACCTCGTACTCTCGTTTCATGTGTTCAGTGTAGGAGTGAGGAACGAATTGTCAGTATTTTCCCAGCGCCTCGCGCGGAGCAATGCCACACACCTCGTCCCGACAGGGTTAGCATCGAAATATGTCATGCATCCGCTTTAACACCACCGCCCAGCGGCAGCAGATGGCGACGGCTTCCCTCAGCGCCTCGGGAGATGAGCCTGTGGCATTGTTTCTTTCTCCCGAAATCACCCAAAGCAAAATTGACCGCATCACACGGATGGCCTCTGACCCCAGGCCAAAAATTCGCGAGAGTGCTGCCCTGTCTTATCACGCACCGTTGGCGGTGTACGAAAAACTGGCCCTCGATGCAGACGAAGGTGTGCGCCAGTGCCTCGCGAGGAACCAGAAGGCACCGTGCGACGTTTTGCGAACCTTATCCCGCGACGTGTCAGAGACAGTCCGTGCATTCGTGGCCATTAATTACTCTGTCCCACACGACGCCATGGAATTCCTCGCCGAGGACACCAGTCCCACAGTCCAAAAGCTCGTCGCCTGGAAGGCGTCACTGCGGGACGAAGCGGAGCTCGTGCTCTCCTAAGCCCCAGCCTGGTGAACTTTCGCGGGGACAAGAGAGGAAATCACCACAAGAACTTTGTATCGAAGACTGGGAATTGTTATCGCTCTCCCGGCTTCGACAGCCTGAAGTGAGTTCTTCACCACGGCGGGAGCCGCAAGCCACAGAAATCGGGGAAACAATCCCACCTTCATCTTCATGCGGTGGTGAAACTCAGTCCTCGTGAACCCAGGTGCCACCGCGCTCACATGCACGCCCTGTTTTTTATGGGAGGCGTTGAGTGAGCGGGCCATGGTGAGACCCCATGCTTTGTTCGCCGAGTAAGTACCTCGCGCCAAATATCCGGCGACGCTGGAGACCAGGATAATGCGCCCTTCTCCGCGGGCCAGCATGCCCGGTAGGGCAGCTTTCATCAGCTCCATCGGTGTGCATACGTGGATGGCAAGGTGATCACGTTCTTCTTGCAACTCGCTCGTGGCCAACGTTCCATGAATCCCGTACCCCGCGTTGTTCACCAGCATCCGAACGGGGTGCTCGGTGTCTCGGAGTCGTTGGGCCACAGCCTCCACGTCGGAGGCTTTATGCAGATCAACCGTCATTACCTGGGTTTCCACCCCCAAAAGGGACAGTTCCGAAGCGAGCGCTTCCAAGCGGTCACGATCTCGGGCGACGAGGACGATACTGTGTCCGCGGGCAGCAAGCTGCCTCGCGTATTCCGCTCCGAGCCCACTACTGGCACCCGTGACGAGAGCCCACGGAGATGACATCACGCTCTTGAGTCTAGGGAAATGCGGGCTAGTAGCCCACAAGTTCTTCGACAAGCACACTCACCCGAGCTTTGATGTCATCGCGGATTTTTCGCACCGCATCGGTTCCTTGACCGGCGGGGTCTTCAAGAACCCAGTCCTCATAACGTTTACCCGGGAAGATGGGGCAGGCGTCACCGCACCCCATCGTGATGACGACATCACTCTGCCGCACAGTTTCGGTCTCAAGGACCTGGGGAGTATTGACAGAGATGTCGATTCCTTCCTCGGCCATCACCGAAACGGCCTGCGGATTGATGTGCTCCGCTGGTTCGGAACCAGCCGAAAAAACTTTTACCCGATCGCCGCCAAGGGCCCGCACATACCCTGCGGCCATCTGGGAACGCCCAGCGTTGTGAACACACACGAAAAGCACGGTAGGAATTGTCATTCTTCTTTCCCTGAGTTTTTTATAACCGTAGATTCGGAGGGTTAACGCGAGGTTGCCAGAGCCTTTCTCCCAGAAGTAACAACGCCACGATGGTCACGCCCACTCCCCCGGCTACAAAAGTCGATACGGCACTCTCGCCAACGACAAGAAGCTCCCTTCCTTCGCCCTGCCAGGGCCACAGAGCTCGCAGTGAGCCCGCCATGAGACCCGTCATCACTGCAAGTGTCGCACCGGGGGCTTTGTCCAAGAGAAATTGCAGTACCCGCACGAAAAGGGCTAGTCCGATAATGGCCCCCAAAATGAAGACCGAAAGGTAGACGAGGTCTTGCTGGTTCACCGCCCGCAGTGTGGGTTCGTACATTCCCAGGGTGACGAGCAAAAAGGACCCTGAGACTCCCGGGAGCACAAGAGCGCACACCGCAATTGCTGCCGCAGGAGCCACCATCCACAGCTCAGGAGTACTGGACGATAAAGCGGGAATCCCGCTGAGGAAAAACATCACCAGCGCAGAGAGCCCTGCGAGCAAATATGCCCTCCCATCCCAGCGGCCCACCATTCGGGCGGGAACCCACAATGAGGCAAGAATCAGCCCGGCAAAGGTGGCCCTAGTCTGAAGCGGATAGGCCCCGATTATTGGCTCTAGAAGCGCGGCTCCCATCACAATCCCGAGAAACATCCCGGCCACGACGGGAATCACGACCCACCAAGAGACGGCGGCTAGTTCGGTCTTGACAGCGCCCGAGCGTCTGGCAACAAGAGCGACACCTGCGCGAACCACTCCGGCCGCGCCCGCGATAAGCGCTCGATACACACCCACTATCAGCGCTACAGTGCCACCACTCACTCCGGGGACAATTTCTGCCAATCCGATGAGAACGCCGCGGCCCACGGTCATTACAACTACAAAGGGCTTTGCCATGGGCCACACCTGCCTTCCGTGAAATTGCTCGCTTGAGGCTATCTCACCAGCAGGGCGCGCGCCGTGTCACCAGTCACACTATGCCTGAGACACCACAACACCGTCGAGCGCTTTAGGAGCCCACAAGGTCAAGAATCTGGGGGCCTGCCACCACTACAATCGCGATGGCAGCAGCCACCCATCCCACCACTCGCCACAGGCGAGCGTGGCGTTGATCACGATCGGTCATGGTCCGAGCATAGACGCGAGCCATCCGTTGTGTTTTTCGGGAATTAGGGGGTCAATTCTCTAAACTCGATTTTTGCAATCGTGGAAAAACACGGTCGCTCATGGATGTTGGCTGGGGAACGTGGGGCGTTGTTCTCAGTGTGATTGTGGCTCTTATCGTGCTGGATCTTCTGACATTTAGCCGCAAGCCCCACGAGGTAGGTTTCAAAGAGGCAGCCTGGTGGTCTCTTTTCTATATCGGCGTCGCCATTGTTTTTGGGGTCTGGGTCTGGTTCGACGCGGGCGCCACCGATAGCACCGAGTACGTGCAGCATATTTGGTGGAGAAATCGCTTTCCGTGGATAACGTCTTTGTCTTCTCCATTATTCTCAGGCAGTTTGTTGTGCCTTCGAAATACCAGCAAAGAGTGCTCCTTATTGGAGTGTTGCTGGCGCTGGTGTTGCGAGCGATTTTCATTGCAATAGGCGCGGTGGCACTTGCCTATAGGCCTTCACGTTTGTCATCTTTGGTGCAATCTTAATTTGGACCGGTTTCGGTCTCATGCGCCACTGGAACGAGGACCCCGACCCTTCGGAAAATTTCCTTGTACGCCAGGTGAAGGAAGTTACTCCGCTTTCCGAGGAGCACCACGGAACAAAATTGTTCGTCGAGGAAAATGGTGAACGGCTAGCAACGCCCATGTTTTTGGTGATTATCGCTATCGCATTCACAGACATTCCTTTCGCTCTGGACTCTATTCCCGCGACCTTCGGTGTGGCGCAGGAGCCTTTCCTGGTGTTCTCCGCAAATACTTTTGCGCTTTTGGGGCTTCGGGCGCTGTACTTTATTTTGAAAGGGCTCCTGGACAAACCCATCTACCTGTCTCTGGGACTGTCCTTCGTCTTGATCTTCATTGGTATCAAGCTGATGCTGCTGTGGGCACATGACATATGGGAATTCCTTCCCAAGATTGAAACCTCCATCAGCCTCTGGGTCATCGGTGCGATCCTGGGGATATCCGTTGTCACAAGCTTCATCAAATCGCGCCGAGACTCTAATGCCGTCGCTCACGCAGGTCGAGTGACGGGCCACAATGAACACGAAGAGCGACACTCGCCAACCTAGCCGCGGCGTCCCAGTCGGACCGAAGCCGAGCCAGTCGCTCGCTCGCTGGGCCGAGGCCTAACCTAAAATGACGAAGAGATTCCGAGGTATCGGTGCGGCAACAATGTCTGCGCTGGTAGTCCTCTCGGGGTGCACTTCGGGCAACAGCTCAAGCCCTTCCGGTGCGCTCGTTGCCACCGCCTCCGACGCTTCCGTTAGCGCCATCGACTGCGGTTTCAATGCGCAGGCACAAGAGATTTCCGCGAAGAAGTTCTTCAGGCAACTCGAAGAGCAATATGAATCAATGTTTGA
>JBLIEN010000054.1:0-8165 GCA_047633115.1 Pontimonas sp. | reverse complement strand
TACTCACTTCGGATAGCTCGCGATACTGGGACGGTGACATATATTCTCGGGGTGGAATAGGACGGCTTGACAGTTTCGATAAGCAGTTGGTGCGCAACTGGTTGAGCGAAAATTGGGACTTCACCGGCCAACCTCCGACGCTCCCTGACGACCTGGTTGCCCACACTCAAAACCGCTACCAAGAGTTGTTAACCAGGCTCACCTCGATCTAAGAACTCTGGAGATAGTTGTGGCTATGCGCCCTTCCTCACACCCGCTCACCCGCCCCACCGTGGCCCAGCGGGTCGCCTGGCCTGTGGCTATTGCTTTGAGCCCCCTTCTGCTTGCTCAGGGTCGCAAGGTGCGAGGAATTGTGCCCAAGATGCCTCCGGCTCCTCCGCCCTGGGATGGTGCCCTCAAAGGGCCCGACCCTCTTCATGTGCTGGGAATCGGTGACTCCACAGTGGTCGGCGTGGGGGTGGACGACGCCCTCCTCGGCCTCATCCCACAGTTCTCCCTTGCCCTGCACGAGCGCCTCCAACGAGGCGTATCTTGGCGTTCGGTGGGCGAATCTGGCGCCACCACAAAAAATATATTGGCGAAGTTTCTTGCTGAGACCCCCGGCGCCCCCGCAGACATTGTCTTCGTTTCGTTGGGCGCGAACGACGCGAAGGATCTCAAACCTCTGGGTGCGACTATCGACCGGTTCGAGCGGCTCGCGAACGCTCTCCACGATGCGCACCCCCGCGCCGTCGTGATATTTTCTGCGCTTCCTGCATTCGCGCAGTTTCCGACCCTGCCTCAACCGCTCAAGTGGGTGCTCTCCGCCCATTCCCAGGCGATTGAGCGCTCGATTAGGCCCCTTATTGAGGAAAAATCTTATGCCCTCATGTCGCCGCCGCCGCCGAAATACAGTGACGGGTTCTTCGCCCCCGATGGTTTTCACCCCAGCGTTATCGGCTATCGGGACTGGGCCGGATTTGCCCTGGAGGACGCCTTCGAGCGTCGCGCGCTCGAGCATCTTGACCGGCGATAGACTGGAGTCTTCCCGCAAAAAAAGCCTCTCGTTGGAGTGTGACCCATGGCCACCATCGTTATTGAGGTGATGCCCAAGAAGGAGCTGTTGGACCCCGCGGGCAAAGCTGTTCTCGGCGCGTTTCGCCGCCAGGGCGTGGAGGCTTTTCACGAAGTCCGTATTGGCAAGCGCTTCGAACTTCACATCGAGGGCGAGGTCACGAAGGACCACCTCGACCAGGCACAGGCGGTGGCTAAGGATCTTCTGTCCAACGGGGTTATCGAGGATGTGCTCGACATTCGGGTGGAGGACTCCCCGGCATGAAAGTCGGGGTCGTCACTTTTCCTGGATCACTCGATGACCGCGATGCGCTCCGCGCCATCCGCCTCGCTGGCGCCGAGCCGGTAGCGCTGTGGCACGGAGAACATGACCTGAAGGGAGTGGATGCGCTGGTGCTGCCCGGTGGCTTCAGCTATGGCGATTACCTACGCTGCGGGGCCATTGCCGCCCACTCGCCGATCATGGTGGAGGTCATTGACGCAGCCCACAAAGGAATGCCAGTGCTGGGCATCTGCAACGGGTTCCAAATGTTGGTCGAAACAGGCTTATTGCCCGGCGGTCTGGTCCGCAATAACCATGGGGCCTTTATTTGCCGTGACCAAAGGCTTCGAGTGGAAAACGTCGATACCCCCTGGACCGGCAGCTACTCCGAGGGTCAAGAAATCACCATCCCCCTCAAAAACGTAGAGGGTGGTTTTATCGCGGATGAAGAAACCCTTAAGCGTATTGAAGGCGAGAGCCTTGTGGCCTTCCGGTACCTCGACACAAATCCCAATGGCTCTCTGAACGATATCGCCGGCCTCCGCAATGGCACGGGCCGTGTGGTCGGTCTCATGCCCCACCCCGAACACGCTGTCGAGGCGGGGTTTGGACCTGACACCGCGGTGGCCATGAAATCTGGCACCGATGGTCTCGCGATGTTTGAGTCGCTTCTCGCACAGGTGGTTTCAGCGTGACGAAGACACCTGCTGCTCTTTATAAACTCGTAGCCACCGCAGAAATGGTGACCTGGGGCGGGCTCATTCTTGCCATGATTGCGCGCTATGGCTTCGGGTATGACGGCGGTTTGTTCTTTGTCGCAGGACTGTCCCACGGGATTGTGTTTCTAGCCTATGGAATTACGGCCGTCGTCATCGGTGTCAATCTGCGGTGGGGTTTGGCCTCCACCGCGATGGCCGTCAGCATGGCGATTGTCCCTTTTGCCACGCTGCCCTTTGACCGTTGGCTCCTCAGGCATGACAAGCTGGAAGGCTCTTGGCGGACAGCCGCCACGATTGATCCTGCTCCTCAGGGCTTTCTGGATCGCCTGTTAAGATTTTGGGTGGGTCACCCCGCGTGGTTTTTCGCCCTCATTGTGGTGGGAATCGGGGCCATAATTATTCAGCTTCTGACCGTGGGACCACCGGACGAGTGGGGAGATTCTGTATGAACGTCGACAGCGTCTCTCATGCAGAGAGTTCCCCCGAAAAGGTGCAGCCCTACGCGGCACTAGGGCTCAAGGACAACGAGTACGCTCTCATCCGAGATCTCCTAGGGCGCCGCCCCACCTCCGGTGAACTCGCGATGTATTCGGTGATGTGGAGTGAACACTGCTCGTATAAGTCCTCGAAAGTCCACCTTCGTCAATTTGGCCAAAAAGTCACCCCTGAGATGACCAAGAACCTCCTAGTCGGCATGGGCGAAAACGCTGGCGTCGTCGACATCGGTGAAGGGTGGGCCGTCACCTTCAAGATTGAAAGCCATAATCACCCCAGCTTCATCGAACCTTTCCAGGGTGCCGCCACCGGCGTCGGCGGCATTGTGCGCGACATTATTTCGATGGGGGCTCGACCAGTCGCCGTGATGGATGCCCTGCGTTTTGGTGATCTTCACCACCCCGATACATCTCGAGTTGTCCCCGGGGTGGTCAGCGGCATCAGCTTTTACGCCAATTGCCTCGGTTTGCCCAATATTGGGGGGGAAACCTGGTTCGACCCGATTTATCAACACAATCCCCTGGTGAATGCTCTGGCTGTTGGGGTGTTGCGGCACGAGGACCTCCACCTTGCCAGCGCAAAGGGCAACGGCAACAAAGTCGTCCTTTTTGGAGCCAGGACCGGTGGCGATGGAATCGGTGGGGCTTCGATTCTCGCCAGTGAAGCGTTCGACGAAGGTGGGCCGACCAAGCGCCCTGCGGTTCAAGTGGGAGACCCTTTCGCTGAAAAGGTTCTGATCGAATGCTGTTTAGAGCTTTTTGCGAACAATGTGGTCGAGGGTATCCAAGACCTCGGCGCTGCTGGAATCAGCTGTGCGACCTCCGAACTGGCCGCCAACGGTGGCTCTGGCATGGAAATCTCCCTGGATGAAGTGTTGTTGCGTGATGACACACTGACCGCTGAAGAAATCTTGATGTCCGAGAGTCAAGAGCGCATGATGGCGATTGTGTCTCCGGAGAAAATGAAGCGCTTCCTCGACATCACGGGAAAGTGGGAAGTAGAGGCCAGTGTCCTGGGGGAAGTGACCGACACAGGCCGACTCATTGTCCATTGGCGTGGAGAGACCATCGTGGATGTTGACCCGGCAACGGTTGCGATTGATTCACCCGAATATGAGCGGCCGTATCATCGGCCCGAGTGGCTTGATGCTCTTCAAGCCCAGAGCAGCGAAAAACTCTTTCGATCCTCAACAGCCGAGGACGTCCGCGCGGACATCCTCCGGGTTCTGGGTTCCCCAGCGGTGGCAAATCCCGAATGGATTACGAACCAATACGACCGCTACGTGCTTGGAAACACGGCACTGTCTTTCCCCGATGATGGCGGCATGATTCGCGTCGATGAAACCACGGGGCTCGGCGTTGCTCTGGCCACAGATGCGAATGCGCGCTTTAGCTACCTCGATCCGTATAGGGGAGCCCAGCTGGCTCTGTCTGAGGCCTACCGGAACGTGGCGGCAACCGGCGCGCAGCCCGTCGCTGTCAGCGATTGTCTGAACTTCGGTAGCCCCGAAGACCCCGAGGTGATGTGGCAGTTCGTGGAGTCGGTCAGCGGCCTCGCCGATGGGTGCCTCGCGCTCGGCATTCCCGTCACTGGCGGGAATGTAAGCCTCTATAACCAGACCGGGTCGACGCCCATCTATCCCACCCCGGTGGTGGCGGTCATGGGGGTCATCGACACTGTGGACCGTCGCCTCCCCAGTGGTTGGCAAGACGATGGTGAAAATCTCTACCTTCTCGGCTCCAGCCGCGCGGAACTAGACGGTTCGCTGTGGGCCCAGATGCTTCATGACCACTTGGGGGGTATGCCACCCCAGCCTGACCTTGCGGCAGAGAAAGCATTGGCCGGAGTGATGGTGGCGGCCGCTCACGATGGTTTGGTCACCAGCGCCCACGACGTGTCCACCGGAGGGCTCGCGGTCGCTCTGGTCGAAGGCGTGCTGCGCCGGGGTGTGGGCGCCCGCGTGTGGCTGGGCGATGTGATGGACCAGGACGGTTTAGACATCACGCAGGTGTTGTTCTCAGAGAGTGTTGCCCGCATGGTGGTCTCTGTTGCCCGCGAAGACGATGTGAAATTCCAGGGACTGTGTCGTGGCCGCGGGGTTCCGGTAGCCAGAATTGGCGTCACCGACGTTCCCTCCCATGCCCTTGATATCGCCGACGTCGCCGTGCTGAGCATTGATGAGCTGTCGGAGATTACACGCAAGACTTTGCCCGCCGTCTTCGGTCCCATCGTTGGGTATGTGCCCTCCTAGCTCGCGTCTCCCTGCCGGGTCACCGGCACCAACTACGGTGGGTATGCCTATGATCGCTCCTTCGCGTTTCCTCGTCCCCTCTTCTGACTACGACACCTGGCTCGCCGCTCGCGCTAAGGGGGTCACCGCAACCGCCGTGGCCAAGGCGGTCACCCCTGCGGGTTTTCGAGAGATTGCTAACCAGATGAGACGTCCGCGCAGCATCCCCGATAACGATTACATGAGGTTCGGGCGGGAACAAGAAGGGCCTCTCATTGAAAAACTGGGCACTCAGTTTGATCTCCAGGGGAACGATTGGCTGATTGCCAAAGATGCCGACGAGTGCCGATGGCAGATGGCCACCCCTGACGGGCTGTCCAGTACCCACGAACTCATCGCAGAGGTCAAAACCACCGGGAAAGACTGGGGAGAGTGGCGCTTCGTCCCGGGCCACTACCAGCGCCAAGTCCAGTGGCAGCTCTACGTCACCGGTGCGACCTCGTGCGTGTTTGGGTGGATGCTCCGCGAGAGCAAAAGTGGTCAGATGATTCCCGCCTGGCCGGGGCCCAAGTTTGTCATTGTCGAACGCGATGAAGCTCTCATCCTGCGTTTGATAGAGGTTGCTCACGACCTCTACAAGGAATTACCCTTCGCCCGCAGCTAGTTCCTCGTGGTGTTGAATAACCTCGGCAAGAATGAAGCTCAGAAACTTTTCTGCAAAAGCTGGATCCAAATCTGCTTCCTGCGCGAGAGTTTGCAGGCGCTTCAGCTGCGCCGCTTCGCGGGAAGGGTCTGAGGGTGGCATCGAGAGTTTCGCTTTCAGGCGACCCACTTCCTGGGTCGTTTTGAAGCGTTCTGCGAGCAGATGCACCAGAGCGGCATCGATGTTGTCGATGCTTTTGCGCAGGTGGACCAGCTCTGGAGGAGTCGAAGACATCATACTTCGACCCTATCGAGCAGAGGTGGCCATTGACTATTCCAGCAGCGCATGACGGGTGACGATCGCGTCTCTCTCCGGTCCCACGCCGATAGCCGAGATACGAGATCCACTAATAGCTTCTAGCGCCAGAACATAGTCCTGGGCGTTCTGGGGTAAGTCTTCAAAGTTCCTGACACCCGTTATGTCCTCGCTCCAGCCCGGGAAATACTCATACAGGGGAATGGCGTGGTGAAAATCAGACTGAGACCACGGAATTTCTTCCACCCTTGTCCCCTCCACGTCATAAGCGACACAGACAGGAATTCTTTCCAAGCCCGTCAGGACATCGAGCTTGGTCAACACAAAGTCGGTCACTCCATTAATCCGCGCGGAATAACGCGCGATGGGAGCGTCGTACCACCCCGTGCGTCGAGGACGACCCGTGGTGGTGCCGAACTCGTTCCCCTTAGTGCGCAAAAAGTCGCCGAACTTGTCATCCAGTTCCGTCGGGAAAGGGCCGGAGCCTACCCGCGTGGTGTACGCCTTGACGATGCCGATCACTTTATTCAAACGCCACGGCGCAATACCTGTACCCGTACTGGCTCCGCCCGAGGTGGCGCTAGATGAGGTAACAAACGGGTAGGTCCCATGGTCGACATCGAGCATGGTCGCTTGCCCGCCCTCACAAAGCACGTTTTTCCCCTCCTCCAAAGCGCGATGGAGCAAAAGGGCAGTGTCTTGCACCATGGGCCGAAGCCGATCCGCATAAGAGAGAAGTTCCTCCACCACCTCGTCGACACCAATGGCACGGCGGTTGTAAATCTTTACCAGCAGGTGATTCTTGAGGTCGAGAGCACCCTCGACCTTTTGCCGAAGAATGCCTTCGTCAAAGAGGTCTTGCACGCGGATGCCCACGCGGTTAATTTTGTCGGCATAGGCGGGACCAATTCCGCGACCGGTGGTGCCAATTTTGCTCTTACCCAGGAATCGCTCTGTGACCCTGTCAATCGTGCGGTGGTATGTGGTGATGATGTGGGCGTGTGAGCTAACGACGAGGCGGGACACGTCGATACCTCGTGCGGAAAGCCCTTCCAATTCCTCCATCAAAACTTCGGGGTCAATCACGACCCCGTTGGAAATCACCGGCGTCACGCCCGCCGTCAGAATCCCCGAGGGGAGAAGATGAAGAGCATATTTCTCGTCGCCAATGACGACGGTATGCCCGGCGTTATTTCCACCGTTGAACTTCACGACATAGTCAATACGGTCAGAGATGAGGTCGGTTGCTTTTCCTTTGCCCTCATCGCCCCACTGGGCTCCCACAATCACAACGGCGGGCATTAGAAATCCTTTGTTAAGCCGTCCTTAGAGATAAAGTCTAGCGAAATCGTGTGACATGAGGCACGTGGACGATGCGCCTCGCAGTCATAATGCGTGATGCACCACCCACTGGTGCATCACAATCGCAGCAGCTGCACTGGCGTTGAGCGACCTCGTCGACCCGTACTGGGTAATCTCAACGACCTGGTCAGCTACCTCGAGGGCCTCGGGGGATAGTCCTGGGCCTTCTTGCCCAAAAAGCAGAATGCACTCTCGGGGTAACACAGTCTCTTCCACCGCTACGGAGCGCTCCACGTTGTCAATGGCCACGATCGGCACGTTGAGTTCACGCGCGTAGAGCACAAGATCCTCAATGGTCGCGTGATGACGGACATGCTGGTATCGATCGGTCACCATCGCCCCGCGTCGATTCCAGCGACGCCGGCCCACAATATGGACGGTCTCGGCAAGAAACGCATTGGCGGTCCGCACGATGGAGCCGATGTTCAAATCGTGTTGCCAATTCTCTATTGCCACATGGAAACTATGTCGTTTGGTGTCCAAATCAGCCACAATCGCTTCCATGGTCCAAAATCGATACTGATCCACCACGTTCCGGGAATCCCCTGTGGCCAAGAGTTCTCGATCAAAGTGGCTTTCGGTTGGCCAGACCCCCACCCACGGTCCGACTCCGTAGGTGGATCGTTCGGGATGTCCGCTGGAGGTAGTCACCTGCATAGCCTAGGCACCAGCCGGTACCCTGTGGGAGTGACACAAGATTCGTGGTCTCCCGCAGGGCCTAATCGTGTCCTACAAGGTGACAATCTTCCCGCCCTTCGCGCTTTTCCCGATGAGTCTTTTACCCTGTGTTACATGGACCCTCCCTTCAATACGGGTAGAACACAAACCCGAAGGACAACATCTGCTCGTGGCTCGAGCGGGGGAACGAGCGGGGGGTTCGGGGGCAAACGCTACGACGTCACCTTGGAAAAACTGATGAGTTACGACGACTCTTTCGGCGACTACTGGTCCTTTCTTTCCCCACGCCTGGAAGAAGCGTGGCGGGTGCTCAAGCCCGAGGGGACGCTGTACGTGCATTTGGATTGGCGCGAAGTGCACTACGCGAAAGTGGCTTTAGATCTTATTTTCGGCAGGGACCACTTCCTC
>JBLIEN010000053.1:0-8265 GCA_047633115.1 Pontimonas sp. | reverse complement strand
GTTTGACCGAAATCTTAAAGTCGTGGAAATCGTGTTCCTCAAAAAGGCTGGCTTCCCAAACAGCACTTTCCACCAGCGCCTCCGCGGTTGGTTTGCCATATTTTTCCAGCAAGCGAGGGTCTAAGGACCCCGCATTTACGCCGATCCTCACGCTGACGCCTGCGTCTTTGGCGGCCTTCGCAATTTCCCCCACTTGGTCATCGAACTTTCTGATGTTTCCGGGGTTCACGCGGACCGCAGCGCAGCCAGCATCGATAGCCTGAAAGACGTATTTGGGCTGGAAATGAATGTCCGCGATGACAGGGATCTGGCTCTTCTTCGCGATAATCGACAACACTTCTGCGTCTTCAGTGGTCGGAACGGCAACGCGAACGATGTCGCAGCCGGTGGCTGTTAATTCTGCGATTTGCTGAAGAGTGCCATTGATATCGGTGGTCTTGGTGGTGGTCATGGACTGAACACTGACCCGAGCGTTCCCGCCTACCATCACCGTGCCGACTTTGATTTGGCGCGAAATGCGCCGAGGGACAAGCGTTTCAGGAATCTTGGGCATTCCTAGGTTGATAGCTGGCACGCGCTGACATCCCTTCTTTTGCGACCCCCTGGTAGGGATATTTTGCACTTTAAGCTTAATGCCTCCACGCCGCCGGGAACTCCCAGACAGGCACGAGTGTTAGGAGAACAAACGAACCGGATTCACGATGTCGGCATACATCAGCAACAGGCTCATTCCTCCCAGCAGCGCAATCACGACAAGGGTGAGAGGAAGAAGCCGACTGGCATTGACAGGGCCCGGGTCGGCTTTTCCTGTCAAGAGATAGAGCTTCCTCTTTACTCCCTCGTAGAGAGCCACCGCAATGTGACCCCCGTCGAGTGGCAACAGCGGTACGAGGTTAAAAACAAACAGCGCCACATTAAGCGAGGCAACAATCCCGATTAGGCTCGCGATCCGGTCGCGAAGGGCGAGTGACTCCACCGCGGCGATTTCACCCGCGATGCGCCCCACTCCAACGACGCTAAGCGGTCCGTTGGGGTCGCGCTCCTCAGCGCCAAACGCGGCCTGCGCCACGTCCACCATCCGTTGCGGAAGGGTCGCTATCACTTGCCCCACCCCGACGATGTTGTCCCAGACTGCGGGTCCAACTGCGGTGGGAGACTGTCGCTGATTTTCGATGGCCGAGCTGATGCCGACGAAACCGACGGCTACCACGATGGGGTTTTGCGCATCGTCAAGTGACACCTGTCCACGCTCGTCGAAGGCGTACCGCTGGGTGAGCAGAGGAGTCAGAGTGAGGTCATATACCTCTCCTTGGCGCTCCACTGTGAGCACCAAGGGCACTCCGGGCGACTGCCGGATCGCTTCGGTGAGACTCAACCAGCTCTGAAGCGTTTGGCCTTCAAGAGCAATGATGCGATCTCCGGGCAGGACTCCAGCGCGGGCCCCTGGAGCTGCTGGGTCCGAGGGAAGGCACTCCGTCCTGGTTTCCGTCGCGGCTAAGACACACTCCGAGACGGAACCGACAGTGAGGCTCACCGTAGGAACACCAAACCCGACCAACACGACCGCATAGAGGACTATTGCGATGAGGAGGTTCATGAAAGGGCCACCCAACATGATGGTGATGCGCTGGTGCAGGGGAAGACGATAAAAGCTGCGCTGGTCTATATCTGCAGGCATCTGTTCAGAAGAGAGGTCGGGCTCCTCACCGACCACTTTGTCCAAAAAGCCCGTGGTGGAGACTCCCGCTGAGCGCTCGCCCGGTGAAGGTGCGTACATGCCGGCCATGGCGACGTATCCCCCCAGAGGAATAGCTTTAATGCCGACCTCGGTTTCCCCGCTGCGCCGAGAGAAAAGGGTGGGGCCAAATCCGATCATGAACTGGGAGACATAAACACCGAACTTTTTTGCCGGGAAATAGTGTCCCCACTCGTGCAACGCGATGGACAGGATCAGTCCTACGGCAATGACCAGAACACCCAGTGAGAAAGCTATAGCGGAATCCACGGCGCTACTCTAACCGGTGGCTCTGACAGAGCCTGGGTCATTGCTGGGTGGAAGAGTGTTTCGCAATGTTTTCCCCCGCTGCACGCCGTGCCCAACGTTCCGCCTCCAGCACCCCCTCCAGTGTCATCTCACCGGGATGGTGAGCCTGCACGACAGCATCGATAATGTCCGTGATACCCAAGAACGGAAGCGTTCGCGCATGAAAAGCCGCAACGGCCTCTTCATTGGCGGCGTTAAAGACCGCCGGGTAAGTCGCACCAGCGCGCCCGACCTGTTTTGCCATCGCTACCGCGGGGAAAGCCACGGCGTCTAAGGGTTCAAAGGTCCACTGATGCGAAAGCGTCCAGTCAATCCCCGGTGTGACATTGAGCAACCGATCGGGCCAACTTAATCCCCACGCAATGGGCAAGCGCATATCAGGTGGGGATGCCTGAGCCAGGGTCGAACCATCGTGGAATTCCACCATGGAGTGGACCACTGATTGCGGGTGCACCGTCACCTCAATATTCTCAAAGCTCACGTCAAACAGGAGGTGCGCTTCAATGACTTCGAGTCCTTTGTTGACCAGAGTCGCCGAATTAGTGGTGACAACAAGTCCCATATCCCAGGTGGGGTGCGCCAACGCTTCCCGCGGTGTGACCCCCATGAGAGACTCCCTGGTTCGCCCGCGAAAAGGACCCCCGCTTGCGGTGACAATTAACTTGGCAACCTCGTTGGTGCGCCCTGCCATCAATGCTTGGGCGAGCGCCGAGTGCTCCGAATCGACGGGAACAATCTGATTCGCTCGGGTGGCTGCGCCTGTCACCAAGCTGCCGCCCACAATCAAACTTTCTTTGTTGGCAAGCGCCAACGTCGCGCCAGAGCGAAGAGCTGCCAGGGTCGGACCCAGCCCGACCGATCCGGTGATGCCGTTGAGCACCACATCCGCGGGGGTATCGAGAACCAGAGCGGCGGCTTCCTCGGCACCGACGGCAACCCGATCAGCGGGCACACCCAATGCTTTCGCTTGTTCGTGACCCTCCACCGAGCGGGAACCCACGGCGAGCCCCACAACCTCAAAAAGGTCACGGCGCGATTGAATGACCTCGATCGCTTGAGTGCCAATCGAGCCTGTGGAGCCCAGCAGGATTACTTTACGCATTCGCGAGGAGTGGAGTCAGGGCGCCGACAGTGCGATCAATGGTGCACTGCCCGATCACGCGGGTGCCCACATAGATTACGGCGCTTTGTCCCGGTGACACCCCCAAAAGGGGAGCCTCAAGGCGCACCACGAGTTCTCCAGAAATAACGGCAGCTCTGGCCGCAACTGATTCGGAGTGCGCACGAACCTGAACATGACACTCAAATTCTTCACACCCAAATTCTGTCCCGTCCACTGCTGTGGTATTTCCCGATCCAACGGGGTAGGGGCCCGCAAAGCTCACGTGGCCTCCCACCAGTTCAGAAATGGCGAGTGTTTCCTTAGGGCCCACAACAACTTCGTTTGTTTTGGTCCTCACCTCCAGCACAAACCGAGGCTTACCATCGGCTCCGGGGTAGCCCAGGTGAAGGCCTTTACGCTGGCCGACCGTGAAGGCATGAGCTCCTTGATGAGACCCAGTGACCTCTCCCGAAGAGCTCAGCACGTCACCTTCCTGCGTGCCTTCTTGATTAGCCAACCACCCGCTGGTGTCGCCATCAGGGATGAAACATATGTCGTGGCTATCGGGCTTTTGCGCCACAAAGAATCCACGTCGAGCCGCTTCAGCGCGAACCTCATCCTTAGACGGGGTCGCGCCCAGGGGAAAATAGCAGTGCTCGAGCTGCTCTGCGGTGAGCACCCCCAGCACATAGGACTGGTCTTTAGCCCACGTGGCCGCGCGGTGGAGTTCTTTCCCCACGGGGCCTTGGACGATGGCCGCGTAGTGACCGGTAGCGACGACATCGAACCCAAGAGCCAACCCGCTTTCCATCACCGCATCAAACTTGATGTGTTGATTACACCGCATGCAAGGGTTGGGGGTCCGCCCCTCCCGATATTCATCAATGAAGTCTTGAACGACGTCCTCTCTAAAACGTTCAGAGAAGTCCCACACATAAAAGGGAATCCCGAGCATGTCTGCGACGCGTCTAGCATCCATCGAATCCTCAACGGTGCAACACCCTTTTGACCCGGTGCTGAGAGTCCCTGGCGCCCGAGAGAGCGCCAAGTGCACACCCACCACGTCGTGACCCGCGTCGACCGCCCGTGCAGCGGCCACAGCGCTATTAACGCCGCCACTCATTGCCGCCAGAACTTTCATTGTGTGAGTCTAACAACGAGGCTGAAGCTATCGTGTGGTCTTTTTCGACATTCCCGCTTTGGTGCCACGCTCGACCACGTCAGCAAAAACACCAATAACGTGCTCAATTTCTTCCGCTGTGGTCGCATAGCTCAAACTCAAACGAATTGCGCCCCAGGCGTCCTCCACCGAGACACCCATTGAGAGCAAAACGTGCGAAGGTTCGGCAACGCCCGCTTGGCAGGCTGAGCCCGTGGAGGCATGGATACCGTGCTCGTCAAGGAGATACAGGAGAACGTGTCCCGTGCACCCGGGAACCGTGAGATGCAGGTTGCCGGGTAAACGATGATCCAGCGAGCCCCGCGCAACACACTGAGGTGCTAGGGCGAGGAGGCCTGCGCGTAACCGGTCGCGCAAGGCAATGAGCGTGTCTTGTTCTGTCTCGCGAATGCCCTTGCGCACTTCCAGAGCAGTCGCAAAAGCCACAGCCCCTGCAACATCCATGGTTCCAGATCGGACACGTTGCTGGCTGCCCCCGTGATGGAGCGCCTGCATGTCCAACGCGTAGCGCGAAAGCACCAGAGCACCCACGCCTACCGGACCCCCCACTTTGTGAGCGGAAACACTCATGGATTCAACCCCGAGGTCTCGAAAACTCAGGGGCAGATATCCCAGTGCCGCCACGGCATCTACGTGGACTGGAACACCGTGAGATTTCCCCATGGCCACCATTTCCGCCACGGGCTGGATCGAGCCCACCTCGTTATTTGCGACAAGGGACGTAATCATGGTGACGGGCTGCGCGACAAGAATCGCCTCCAACGACTCAAGATCCATTACCCCCTGGGAGTCCACGGCTATTTCACACACCGCGGTGCCCTCCTGATCCCTCAGCCACCAGAGAGCATCGAGCGTGGCGTGATGCTCGGCATACGTGGAGGCAATAGCCGTAGGAACGTTCGCGCCATGCGCTCTCTGGTGGGCCCAGACAGTGCCTTTAAGCGCAGTGTTGATCGCCTCTGTTCCCCCGGAGGTGAGTATCACTTCAACGGGGTGGCAGTCCACTATCGCGGCAATACGCTCTCGGGCGTCTTCCAACAGCGCCCTCGAGGCCCGACCACCGTGATGAAGTGCTGAAGGGTTACCGGTGATGTCCATGGCTTCCAGGTACGCATCTTTGACCGCCTGCGGCATAGGACTGGTGGCCTGGTAGTCCAAATAAATCGACACGCGGTCCTAAAACATTAAGGACGTCAGGGTTTTTCTTGCCCTTGTGACGTCATCATGGGAGGAGCCAGCAAGAACAAAGTAGGAAAGCAGGCGCCGGCGGAGCAGCTCCCGCTCGTCTTCTTCGGCACCTCCATACAGGCCGAGAAGTCTTTGACAGGCATCCGCCACGTGCCCGCCAGACAGATCGAGATCTGCCACCGTCATGGCCTCCGCGACACTGTCGGGGGCATTCGCGGCCGCGCTTCGCGCCTGCTCAGGAGAGACACCTTGGAGCCGTTCAAGCAACTCCACGTGCGCTAACCCGGTGGCAGCGGCTGCATCGGCTGGGCTGGCTTTGAGGGCGCGCTCATACGCGCTCTTTGCAGCGGGAATGTCCCCTGCGCTGAGAGCGTCAAACGCTTCCTGATGAAGCGGAGGGAGAGGCTCTTCCCCGTCCGCGTCAACGGGAGGAAGCTCTTCCTGGGAGGGCACCACGCCGGTCACACCATTTTTTTTCGCCACCTCCAAAACCTGGTCAAGCACAGGTGTCATTTCCGCCTCTTGAGGGATGCCCTGAAATAACGGAATGGGTTGGCCTCCGACCAGCGCCACCACCGCCGGGTAGCCCTGGACCTGCAAAGCGCGCAAGAATTCGGGAGCAGACTCCGCTTGAACACACCCGAGTACCAGACGGCCCTGGTATCCCTCAATGAGCTTGACCAGCTGAGGGGCCGAGTCTCCACCATAAATTTCGACAATAACGGGGACGCTCTTGGAGAGCTCAATGAGCGCCCCGATGCTCTGGTCATCCGCTTTGCGGACCCATCCCCCCGCGGGATCCTGGGAGCTGGCATCGGGGGGGGTGGGCTTGTTCTTGTTGAGCAAACTAGAAAGATCCACGGCGCCCGCCATGGACGGACCAGTGAGGGGATTACTCATTCACGACCTCTCTCGACGCTATTAGGCTATAGGTGTAGCCCAGCACTCGGATGCCCTCTGAGGAGCCCACGGCCGGAACATACCAGAGGACTTGGACGTGGGAGTCCACGTCAAAGCCCTCCGTGGACTGGGACAGAGACGTCAGCGCTCGAATACCGATACCGGAATTCACGGCCGCTCCCGATTGCACAGGTTCTACCCGCTCTGTTTGTTGGAGTGTTCCCAGGACGATGGCGCCGCCATCCGCGGAAGAAAAGGCCACGACTTCGCGGTCCGTAACCGTCGTCTCCCACCTGATCAGCACATTCTGTCCAAAAGACTCCTGGCGTAGAGCCAAAGCATCGGGCCCGATTTGGCCATACAACGCGTCGATAGTCAAGGCAAACTCTTCGGCGAACGGGCTCGCTCCCCCGTTATTAACAACATCGGCGTAGTGGGCTAAAAGCTCTGACGGCGCAAGCCTGGTGAGTTTTGAATCAGGATTGAGCTTGGGCGCTCCCACACTGGCGGAGGGAAGATCAGGTAGCTGAACTTGCGGGTTCAGCACCACCGCATAGGTGAGTTTGTAGTTGGAGCGAGGATCCTCTTGTCGAAGAATCACGCCCAGGGAGGGTGACTCAAGATCTTGTTCTTCCTGAATAACGCCAAAGACACTGCGTGGCCAACCCGTGGTTTGTTGGGGTACCACCAAGCGAACCGGGGCCGCCGGTATCGCAAGAAGCGAGCCTGATTGTGAATCAGCTCTGGTCACAATGTAGGAAACTCGGCGTGCAGAGAGAGTGGGATCGGCCACCCTAGGGACCAGTAAATTATCGGAGAGCTCCCCATCGGCAGCCTGAATTTGTGCCGCAACCCGCGACATGATGGTAGAAAACTGAAACTCCGTTACAGCGGGGTTGGGCGCCTGAATCGCAGGCGCTGCCTCGAGGACTATCTCCTCTATCGGTGCGATTTCCGCGGCGCACGCGCCCAGTCCGAGCACCAAACCACCCGCCAGAGGGAGCGCAGCGAACGGCGCCGCACGGCGCCCACGAGGCTTGATGGAACTGACGCGCCGAGGCGGTCGAGGCTGGGGTCGTCGAGGCTTGAGCCGGGGAGCCCGTCGGATTATCTTGGCGCGGCGCCGCTTAGGCCCTTGGTTTTCACGCCAGTGAGTCCAAGCGGCAATCGCAAAGCCCAAGCCTGCAACGAGAGACAACACTCCCAGCACGATCAGGGCGACAATCCAGGGAGCTTCTTTAGGGCCGGGCCACGAGAGCGTAATGGTCTGGGGCGCAGGCAACTGTCCATCGCTCATCACGAGTACGGTGATGTCGCCGGCTCCGGCAAGCGAGAAGCTCAGTTCGTCCTCGCTCGAATACTCCGCAAACCACAGGTCAGAGCCTCGAGGGTCGGGGAGGAACGCCTCTCCTGAGCGAGGAAGCATGTGAAGGCTCTCCGTCCCGAGGTCATAGCTGACTTTGCTGTGGCGCCCAGGTTCTAACCACGCCATCACATCCAAGGTGCGGCCGTACGCCACGAAAACGCTTGACGACTCTTTCTGGACAAACCCTTCTCCAGATTCCGAAGGAACGAGACCCGCGACCCCCCCGGAGACCGTAACGGTCTGCCGTCCGGGAAACGCCAGCAGGGCCGAACCCGAGATTATCGTGGCGGGCGCAGACGTATCCATCTGGATGGTGCGCTCGACAGTTGCGGGTTCCTCAAAAACAGTGCGCTGGACGATGCCGGTGGTGAGAGAAAGAGTCGAAATAGCGAGCAAAATGAGGGAGACAATAAGACGCACGCACAACCCCTTTCCCGACATTTTCGCCCCCGGTCGCGCCGGAAGAATCAACTCTTCAGGGTATC
>JBLIEN010000052.1:0-8368 GCA_047633115.1 Pontimonas sp. | reverse complement strand
GATGAAAGAGTGCGTTGCCGAGGATGGCAACGCGACGAAGGAAGGCGACTTGAGTGTCGAAGACCTTGAAAAGCTGTTTTTGAGCCTGTCCTAGTTTCGCCAGACTCGGCTTGTAGGCTCAAGTTATGACGACACAAGTAGCAGTGGTGGGTGCCTCAGGGCGCCTGGGAACCCAGGTCTGCCACGTGATTGAATCCTTGCCTGATTTTCAGGTTATTGCTCGATTGAACTCCGGCAGTGATCTAGAAGACATGCTTGGGGCCGACGTAGTAGTCGATGTTACTCACCCGGGTGTCACGGCCTCTGTCGTGGAGTTCGCCGTCGAGCAAGGTCTTGCCGCGCTGGTGGGAACGAGTGGTTGGTCCACCGATCGACTTCGGTCACTGGCCACACTGGTGGACAAGCACGATGGTTCTCGCGTCTTTGTCGTGCCTAACTTTTCTCTCGGTGCCACCGTTCAAACCCTCCTCGCCGCGAAGGCAGCGGAGTTCTTTGACTCTGTTGAAATCGTGGAAATGCATCACGCGGCGAAAGTTGATTCCCCCTCCGGAACGGCGGTTCGCGTGGCCGAAAAAATTGCCGAAGTCCGCAAAACTCTCGGCGGTGTTGCGTCCCCCCATACAGAGCAGACAGCGAGAGGGGAGCAGGTCCAAGGCATTCCTGTCCATTCGCTCCGACTTCACGGCGTGGTCGCGTCCCAGGATGTCGTGTTCGGGGGGGTCGGAGAAACGCTTACCGTTTCGCACCAGACCGTGTCCAAAGACGCTTACAGCGCTGGCATCGCGCTTGCGCTGGGCTATGTGATCTCCCACCACGGTTTGACGGTCGGTTTGGAACACGCTTTGGGTGTGAGCCTGGAATGAATAGGCCCATGATTGCTGCCGTTTTGATGTCGGTACTGCTGGTGATTTATCTTGCTTTCGCCTTCAACTACGCTTGGATTTTAGTCACCGACCCGTCTGCGTTGGCCAACGCAATGGGTTATGCCTTGATTGTCCTTCCCCTTCTGGGCACCTGGGGGCTGGTGGCGGAACTTCGTTTTGGGTTTGCTTCCTCGGCGTTAGGAAAAAAGTTAGAAGCATCAGGGGAGATGCCGAGTGATTTTTCTCTTACCCCAAGCGGACGAGCAGATCGCCCGGGGGCAGAGGAAATGTTCCCGGTGTTTGCCAAAGATGTGCAAGACAACCCTGTGCGGTGGCAGGCGTGGATGCGGTTGGGAATGGCCTACGACGCGTGCGGAGACCGGAGGAGAGCTCGCTGGGCGATACGTCGTGCTATCAGTTTGGGTAAAAACGCGGCTTAGGAGCCCACTATGCGTGCGAGAGCGTCGTCCACGGTGGTGTCCTCAAAGCGAAACCCCTCCGTCTCAAGCTTCTGGGAGCGGATGTGCTGAGAGGTTAATAAGAGCGAGACGCCCCCTTCGCCCATCACCGTTTTGATGATGAAAGCAGGTAACCCCAACCAGAAAGGGCGCTTCATCTTTTTTGCTAAGGCCCGCGCGAGGTCATTGGCGCGCGCGGGAGTGGGACCTACCAGGTTGTAAGGGCCCTCGGCTTGGGGATTCTCGATGAGGTATGCGAGAGCACGCACTTCGTCGAGCAGGCTCACCCACGGCCACCATTGGGTTCCCGAACCGACAGGTCCGGCAACACCCAGGGAGGTCTGGAGCATGAGCGGCGCCATGGCGCCACCGCGCCCAACAACAAGTCCGGTCCTGGCAAAGACAACCCGGGTTTGGGGGCTCGCCGCTGGCGCTGCCGCACCTTCCCAAGCCAGGACAACATCGGCTAAAAATCCTTCGCCCGCTGGGCTGTGCTCGGTGAGATCCTCCTCAGCCCTGTCGCCATACAAACCAACGGCGCTTCCTTGGATCAGCACGGCGGGCGGTGTTGCTGAGGCAGCAATGGCCTGAGCAATCGTGTCTGTGGCCTGAACACGCGAACTCAGAATGAGATCTTTGTGTTTGCGCGTCCAGGGAAGCTTTCCAATCGAGGCTCCGGACAGATTGACCACCGCATCGACGTGGTCAATGATTCCCGATTCAATCACGCCTTTTTCGGGATACCACCGGTGCTCCGAAGGATTTCTGGGCTCGCGGCGCACCAACGTGTGGAGGGTGTGTCCTCTGTCCATCAGGTGAGCCTTCAAAGGCTCGCCAATCATGCCACTCGCTCCTGCAAGGAGAATCCGAAACGAAGCGGAGGGGATATCGTCGCGTGTCACTGCAGTGTGGCTTCAAGCGTGATCGGGATGCCCGCGAGGGCTTGAGAAATGGGACAGGACACCTTTGCCTCTTCGGCAAACGCGGCAAATCCTGCTTCGTCCAAGCCCGGAACGCTGGCCATCACGAGGAGGTGCGAGCCGGTGACGCCCTCACCGGGAACAAAGGTGACGGCCGCGGTGACCTCCACCGAGGTGGGGGGCATTCCGGCTCCCGCCAAAGCGTGAGACAGCGCCATCGAGTAGCACGCGGAGTGCGCTGCACCGAGAAGTTCTTCTGGGTTTGTGACACCGGTTTGGCCTTCACTGCGAGCCGCCCAGGTGACGTCAAACGACCCCGCGCCTGATGACAGGAGAGAGGAGTTCCCACTGCCCTCTATGAGAGATCCGTGCCAGGTGGTCCGTGCTTCGCTGGTGACAGCCATGATGTGCTCCTTCGCGTTCGGTATGACTAATCGAACCACGTTCTGGCCCAGAACGCGAAAGCCTCACAGCGCATTCCCAGTCAGGCGCGTTGTGTGCGGAAAACGCCGGCCCGAATTAAGATCGCGTAGAGCTCGCACCCCAAGCACAATCCGAAAACAGAGTTGAGAAAAGAGGCAATGAAAGCTGCAGAGCCGGCTATCACGAGGCCGTAAGGGATACCCGCAAGGTGCAACACCACCCCGGTGACACTCACCAGAAACCCTACGAGCTGGGCGAAGGTCGGAGGCTCTGGTGGCTCGACGAAAGCGGGGGGCGCCAGTCGAGGTTTAATCAGCCGGGAGAACAGAAACCCATAGGGGTGTTTGCGGATGCCCGCCAATGCGCCCCACGCAAACAGCGCGCACAGCGCAGCGAGCAGAATGAAGGCCGGCTCGGTCGCGCGCTGGGCAACAGTGCCTCCGGCACTGGGGTCGCTCAGCCCCAAGCCCACCGTGACGAGGAGTGCAACAGAGGTGATTCCCGCTCCAAAGCGGGGCCCACGGGGGTCTATGCCCTGCGGTTTAGATGAGGTATTCATCGGAGTGTGCCTTTCGTGATTCTAGAGCGTGAGCAACTTCGTGTTCTACCGACGTTGCGTTCGAGGCTCCTCGGATTCGGGAATGGATGTGGCCGGCGCCGGTAACGAGCAACGTGGTCGGAGTTTGGCTGACCTGTAATCTTTTCGTGAGCTCGGGGTACTCGGTGATGTCGATTTCTCGGTGAGAAATGTGGGGGTTGCCCGCAGAAACCTGGCCCAAAATTAGACGCATTGCCGCACAGTAGGAACAGTAAGGGCCGGAGAACTGCAACAGGGTCAGCGTTGCGGTGGTGTCGATGAGGTCTAGGGGCACGTCGGCAGATAGAGCGTCGGGGACCGAGCGGGTGACGCGGCCCTGGTTCCCTTTCCACCACAAGCCCGCCAGGCTCGCCACAAAAATGAGAGCCAGGAGAAACAGCAACACGGTGAGAAAGTCCATCAGGTTTCACCCTAAGCCGTTTTACTTCCACCACACCCCTGGATGACGAAGCGTTACGGGCCTCTACCGATAAAGTTCGGGGAGTGGAGCAGACAGAAAGTCACAGCGTGGGCGAAGAAAACATTGAGTTCCGATCCGATGTGACGGTTGAGCTTGTTCGTCACAGCGCCAGTGACGCGGACGTCCTCTTTGCCGCCCGAGTCAGCACCCAGGGTGAGCAGACGTTGGACTCCGCGGCCTCAGGCCAGCAGGCCAGCGAACGTGATCGCGGGTTGATCAACTATCTGATGCGCGATCGTCACGGTTCACCGTTTGAACACAACTCACTCACGTACTACGTGCAAGCCCCCATTTTTGTGTTCCGTGAATTTATGCGCCACCGTATTGCGTCCTACAACGAAGAAAGTGGTCGCTACCGCCAGTTGCTACCTGTCTTTTATGTTCCAGGGCCCGATCGCAAGCTTATTCAGGTGGGCAAGCCTGGGGCGTATGACTTCGAAGACGGCACACCCGAGCAAACCACACTCGTCCAGCAGGAAATCAAAGACGTGTGTCGCACCGCCTATGAGAGTTATCAGCGCATGCTCGCCGCGGGAGTTGCTCGCGAGGTGGCTCGCGCGGTGCTCCCGGTCACGTTGTATTCCAGTATGTACGTGACCATGAACGCTCGCAGCTTGATGAACTTTTTGAGCCTGCGCACCAAGCGAGAAGGCACCCTTTTCCCTTCTTTCCCTCAACGCGAAATTGAGATGGTTGCGGAGAAGATGGAGGCCCTGTGGGAGCCACTGATGCCGATGACGGCAGAGACCTTCAGCAATAACGGTCGCGTTGCGCCCTAAAGGGTTCAGCGCGGAGCTCAGTGACGCTAGCCTGGAGACGTGGTAGCGAATAATCCTTTTGGCCAAGTTCTGGTCGCGATGGTCACCCCGATGGATTTTGAAGGCGAAGTGGATTGGGCCGGCGTTGAGTCGCTGATGGACATGCTTATCTCCCATGGAGCCGATGGAATCGTCGTGACCGGCACAACAGGAGAGACCAGCACCCTGACAGATGCGGAAAAAATTCAGCTCGTCAAAACGGGTAAATCTGTCTCCGCGGGACGCGCCAAGATCATCACCGGCGGCGGTTCTAATGAAACCGCTCACGCTATCGAGCTCTACAAGGCCAGTGAAAAAGTGGGGGCGGATGGCGTCATGATCGTGACGCCCTACTACAACAAACCCACTCAAGCAGGGGTGCTGACTCATTTTCGCCTGATTGCTGATGCGACGGAACTCCCGGTCATTTTGTATGACATTCCGGGCAGATCGGGCATTCCCATCATGTACGACACTATTTTGCGGGCGGCTAAACATCCGAACATTGTGGCCATCAAAGACGCCAAAGGTGATTTGGCGGAGGTTTCTCGGGTGATGAACCAGACCGATTTGCTCTATTTTGCCGGTGATGACGCCAACGCTTTGCCCATCCTTGCGATTGGGGGGACCGGGCTGATCGGGGTAACCGCCAATATTACGCCCGAGCCTTACCGGATTATGGTGGACGCGGTCAATGCCGGCAACCTCGCCGAGGCGACGGTGCAACATAAAATTTTGGAGCCGCTGGTGCGCTCGACGATGACGCATGTCCCCGGAACCGTTGCAGTCAAATACGTTCTTCATGGGTTGGGGCGCATCGCCTCGCCGCGGGTAAGGCTTCCACTGGTGGGCCCAGAGGAAGCTGAAGCGGCGGTAATTGAATCCGACTTAGACCTGGTGAGAGAGGTTCCCGGAGTGGACCTCGCCAACTTTAGGCCTGACCGCAATGCGGCTGCTGGCGGCGCGCTGCCCAAAGTCGCAGGAACAACCCGATAGGCCCCCATGCCACAACCTCTGCTCACACCGCCCCCCCTTAGTTCGGGAGTCCTTCGCCTCATCCCCTTGGGAGGAATAGGCGAAATCGGTCGCAATATGACTGTTTTCGAAATAGACGGCAAGCTCCTCATCATTGACTGTGGAGTGCTGTTTCCCGAGGAAACCCAGCCCGGCGTCGATCTGATCCTGCCGGATTTTGAGCCTATTAAGCACCGACTGGACGATGTCTTGGCTATCGTCTTGACCCACGGCCACGAGGACCACATTGGTGCCGTGCCCTACCTACTAAAACTGCGTGGTGACATTCCTCTTCTGGGGTCCACGCTCACGCTGGCGCTCATCGAAGCCAAGCTGAAGGAACACCGGATTAAGCCTCTGACGTTAGAAGTGAAGGAGGGCCGGCGAGAGAAGCTTGGCCCCTTCAACCTGGAGTTTGTGGCCGTCAACCACTCGATCCCCGACGCGCTTGCGATCATGATGCGCACCAGTGCGGGAAGCGTGCTCCATACGGGTGACTTCAAGATGGACCAGCTTCCCCTCGATGGCAGACTGACAGATTTGCGAGCTTTTGGACGTCTCGGTGAAGAGGGCGTAGACCTTTTCATGGTGGACTCCACAAATGCCGACGTTCCAGGTTTCACCCCTCGCGAAGCGGATATTGGTCCGATCCTGGACCAGATTGTGCGCCGGGCACCCCGACGCGTCATCGTGGCAAGTTTCGCCTCGCACATTCACCGCGTTCAGCAAGTCATCGATTCCGCCGTGGCCAATAACCGTCGAGTGGCCTTGGTGGGTCGATCTATGGTGCGCAATATGGGTATTGCCCAGGAGCTCGGATATTTGCGGATACCAGAGGGCGTGTTAATTGATGCAAAAAAAGCCCCGGATATGCCCGATGAGAAAGTTCTCTATATGTCCACGGGTTCCCAGGGGGAGCCCATGGCGGGCCTGTCTCGAATGGCCAACCGGGAACACCCGACCATTGAGATTGGGCCCGGCGACACCGTAATTCTCGCCTCAAGCTTGATTCCGGGGAACGAAAACGCTATTTATCGTGTCATCAACGGCTTGATAGATCTCGGCGCCAACGTGGTGCACAAGGCAAACGCAGACGTTCACGTTTCGGGCCACGCCGCGGCGGGTGAGTTGCTCTACTGCTACAACATCGTCAAGCCAGCAAGCGTGATGCCGATTCACGGCGAGGCGCGGCACCTGAGAGCCAACGCCAATATCGCTATCGAGTCCGGTGTCCCGAGTGAAAACACGCTGGTGGGTGAAAACGGCACGGTAATTGACCTTGACGGGGGAGTGGCGCGAATCACGGGGCAGCTCGACATCGGCCTTGTCTATGTCGACGGTTCCACCGTGGGGGAGATTACCGAGGCAGATTTGAAGGATCGTAGAATCCTGGCTGAGGAAGGCTTCATCTCCATCTTTATCGCTATGGATGCTCAAACCGGCGCGATCATTGTGGGGCCTGAAATTCATGCCCGCGGCTTTGCCCCTGATGACGCTGTCTTTGATGACGTTCGCCCCGCGATCGTCAAGGCCCTCGAAGAATCAGCCAGGAATGGCACGAGAGACACCCAAGTTTTCCAGCAGGTCGTTCGTCGCACCGTGGGTCGCTGGGTTAACACTCAGCTGCGGCGCCGGCCCATGATTGTTCCTGTGGTGATCGAGGCCTAGACCGATGTCGGTGGATGTGGCAATTGTCTTGCCCGATGGCACCGAGCTCCGGGCAATCATCGCCGTGCCGTCCGCTCCTGGACCACACCCCCTGGTTATTGCGGTTCATGAGGCTTTTGGTATCGATGAGTCAATGCGAGCACATGTCGACCGACTCGCAGCGGCAGGGTACGTCGCGGTGATGCCTGACCTTTTCACCCGCGGTGGTGCCCTGAAATGTTTGAGGGCGACGTTTCGAGCGCTCGCGGCCGGTTCAGGCCAAGCGTTTGACGATATCGAGACGACGCGGCAGTGGGCCCTTAAGCGTGAGGATACGTCCAACGATGCCGGGGTGATCGGTTTTTGCATGGGGGGAGGTTTTGCTTTGATGCTGGCATCCCGAGGGTATAGCGCGGTGTCTGCCAACTATGCCCTGCTTCCGCGCGACCTTGACGCAGTCCTGAAGGGTGCCTGCCCTATCGTCGCCAGTTTCGGGGCGAAAGATAAAGGGTTGACCGGTGCGGCGCATGTTCTCGAGCACCACCTTCTGAAGGCGGGCGTGGTCCATGATGTCAAGGAATACCCTGGTGCCGGACACTCGTTTCTTAATCCCTATCGCGCGGGGCCCAGAGGATTGCGTGGACTTCTAGGAGTTGCCATCGGAGTGACGACCAATCCTGATGCAGCACCGGATGCTTGGCGTCGGATTGAAGAGTTTTTTGCCCTTCATCTGGGTTCCTCACACTAGAAACCCGGACCTGCGCGGACAGGCCACGGGGGGTATTTCTCGAGTTAAGGGTCTTTTCCCGCTCAGATCACACACAACGGCGATGCAGTGGCGGCGGGGCACACTGTCGCTTGGGTGTTAATTGTGGGTAGGACCGATGTGAGTCCGAGCAGTCCACCGTCGTGATTTATTGCTTTTCCTCTCCTAAGTCCTCTAACTCTTCTAAGTCTTTGAGGTCCGGGAGAAAAATGGGCCCGGTTTCCAGTGCTAGGTCAGCTTGCACCACCACATCGCTTGTGCGAGCGGATTGCGCGATGACGATTCCTACGAGCACGATCGATGCTCCCACTATTTGAGCCAGGCTGAGCGCCTCGTTGAGCCACAGCCACGCCGCGATGAACGCAAACGCAAGTTCGCTGGTGGCGGTGATTCCGGCCGCGGTAGCGGAGAGCCTTTTGAGG
>JBLIEN010000051.1:0-8459 GCA_047633115.1 Pontimonas sp. | reverse complement strand
CCAGGCCAGTTGTCGTCGTGGCGCTCACGGTGATTTGATTGGCACCAAGTGACGCCAGCGACTCATCGATCCCTTGCTGAGCGCCCTGCCCAACAGCGGTCAGGGCCACAACAGCCCCCACACCAATGATGATGCCCAGCATGGTCAACCCGGAGCGCACCTTCGCTGCTGCAATGCGAGAAAGAGCCAGGCGGAAAGTCAGCCACAGGGTCATCGCGCACCCTCAATCGCGTTGGCTTCGTCGCGCTCGATTAAACCGTCGCGGATGTAAATTCTCCGATTGGCAGCAGCTGCCACCTCAAGATCATGGGTAATAAGCACGATGGTACGGCCTTCCGAATTCATCTCTTTGAGAACCTCGAGCACCGCGGCACCCGAAGTGCTATCTAACGCACCGGTGGGCTCATCGGCGAGAACAAGGTCAGGGTTCGTCACGAGCGCGCGGGAGATAGCTACACGTTGCTGCTGTCCTCCAGAAAGTCGCCCCCGATCAAAGTCCAAGCGATCTCCCAAACCGAGCCGAGAAAGCATCGCTGCAGCACGTCTGTTCGCCTCTTTCGGGCGTAAGCCCTGGTAGAGCAGTGGTGTGGCGACGTTTTCTAGGGCAGAACTCAGGGGAAGCAATTGGAATTGCTGGAAGACGAAGCCAATGGCTTTGGAGCGCAGCGCCGTGAGTTCATTGTCATCAAGAGAGGAAATGTCGTTACCGGCAATTTTCACTGACCCGGAGGAAGGTCGATCAAGGCACCCAATCAAGTTCATGAGCGTTGATTTTCCCGAACCTGAGGGACCCACAATGGCCACGAACTCTCCACGGCTAATCTTCAGGGTCACATCGGCCAGGGCAACGGTCGGAATGTCCCCGGTTTGATATTCCCTCCTCACATGTGCGAGGTCGACGACCAGATCAGTCATTATTCGCTGTCTTCCCGGGGAGGACCGCCAAAGCCCGCGCCCGTGGGAGGGAGCACGCCATCAGAACCGGTGACGACTCGGTCACCCGCAGATAGCCCCGACACGATTTCGACGTAGTAACCACCGCGAATGCCGATGTTGACCGGAACGCTCGACACCGTTCCGTCCTCAGCCTGAACAAAGGCGACAAAGCCATCTTCGGTTTCCGTCAGCGCGGTCACCGGTGCAGATACAACGCCTTCACGCTTCTCGGTAGTGATGCTCGCCTGCGCGGTCATTCCTGGCCGAATTCCCTCGGGAGGACTGGGGATGCTGATGGTTACTCCATACGTGGTAATCGACCCTCCCGTTACATCTACCGCTCCATAGGCGTCAACATTGGTGACTTCACCTTGCTGGATTTCTCCCGGGAAAGCGTCAAATTCTAGGTCCACGCTTTGGCCATCAACAATGCCCACCACATCGGACTCAGCGAAGTCTGCTTCGACAACGAACCCGTCGAGGGTGGCGATTACAATGAAGCCCGCGGTGCCTTGTACTCCCACGCTGGTGGTGCCCACCGGCTCCCCCATCTGCGAAGCAATCGCGACGATGGTTCCTGCAACTGGCGCTGTCATCGTGGCGTTAGCCAGATTGATCCGTGCCGAGGTAAGCCCCACCTGAGCGGAGCGCAAACTCGCATCCGCAGCCTCTTTGAGGGGGTAGTAGGCCTCGAGTTGACGACGAGCTGTTTCCAACTGAGCCTCGGCGCTAACTTTTTGCTTTTGTGCGCTCAACAATGTCAACGCCTCGTTTGCTACGGGGTAAGAAGCGGAAGGGTATTTATCGACGACATTTTCTATGCTGAGTTGAGCTGCGGTGATGGCCTGATCGGCTAAAGAAATGGCCTGACGTGCTTGGTCAGCGCTGGTCGCCGCGTTCGCCACGCCCGATTGCGCATTGGCGACGGAACTCAGTGCCACGCTCACCGCAGATTGGAGAGCCTCGGGGGAAATTGTTGCCAAGATTTCACCGGCGGTGACGGTGTCACCTACGGCAACGTCCAAAGAAGCGAGCGTCGCTGTCGCAGCCCCAGCGAACTGGAGACCCAGCTCGGTCAAGGGAGCAACTGTGCCAGAAGCCGCCACGGTGACATCAACGTCGCGCACCTTGACTTCTTCGGTAAGCACCGTGGGTTTAGATTGTGGGCTCAAGCCCACTGCGAGTGCAGAGCCTCCACCGATAACAACAGCACCTATCGCGATTCCCACAATAACTTTGCTTCTCGTCTTCACAGTCTTATTTCCCCTCAACAGGCGCCATCGGCGCGACTCGACAATTATGCCGGGGATTCCTAAACATCTCCTGGTTCATTCCTGTACGTTTCCTATGACAGGATTCCTCTGAAACCGCTCTGGCGCGCTCGTGGCTCGAAACCATCCTCCCCGTGTGTGGCGTTGCTGAAACCCGGACCCAGTGAACCCCTCCCCCCGGCGGCATCGTTAGCGGTCTCCCCCGATAGACTCTGCAGGTGGTAAACGCAAGTAACGACCGTCTCGTCTGGATCGACTGCGAGATGACCGGGCTTGACCCGGGCGTCGAAGAACTCGTCGAGGTCGCGGTCGTCATCACGGATTACGAGCTGAGCGTGTTGGACCCCGGGTTTCAGATTGTGATCAAGCCCTCCAATGCGGCTTTGACAAATATGGGTGACTTCGTTCGCGCAATGCACACCACCAGCGGTTTGTTGGAAGAACGTCCCCTCGGCCACAGCCTGCCGGACGCCGAGGCCCAAGTATTGGAGTACATCGCGCGCTTTGTTCCAGATGCAGGAGTGGCTCCCCTTGCGGGAAACACCATCGGCACCGACAGGACTTTTCTTGCCAAAGAAATGCCTCTCGTTCATGAGTATGTCCACTACCGCAACATCGATGTCTCCACTATCAAAGAATTGGCAAAACGTTGGCAGCCAAAGTCCTACTTCCACTCTCCGGAGAAACATGGTGGACACCGAGCTCTCGCTGACATCCTCGAATCAATCCGCGAACTCGCGTATTACCGGTCCGCTGTCTTCGTCGAATCTCCTGGTATGTCAACCTCGGCGCTCAAAGTGGTGAACGAGACAATTACGCAACAGTGGGAGTCGCGACTGTAATACACTGAGGGAGCTTTCATCACGCGATGAAAGTCATGGTGGGTATAGCTCAGTCGGTAGAGCGCCTGGTTGTGGTCCAGGAGGCCGCGGGTTCAAGCCCCGTTACTCACCCGAAAGAATGTCATTCGCGAGCTGTGCTGAATCATGGATAGCTAGAAACCTCTCCTCTTGAAGGGCCCAACGGGTCCAATGGGGTCTCAACATGTCTCCATCGCGCGCGAGCGCTCGAGCTTTCCTGGTGTGCTCGCTCGCGTCCATCCACACCGAACGGGTGGCCAAGACTACGGATTCGCGCCGAATCGCTCCACACCCTTCCACGATGAGCGGGCGCAGAGGATCAATGGCCACCGTTCCCCCGGGCCGTTGCGCTGCCCAATCCCACGTGTTGAAGGATCCTGGCTTCCCCTGCGAGAACGGGCGGACGACCCTCGAGAAGACATGCTCACTTCCCGCATCTAAACCATCCCACCCCGGATAAAGATCATCCATGCTGATAAGTGTGGCGTCGATTTCGAGGGCACGAGCTCGGGCCCAGACCGATTTTCCTGCCCCGGATCGCCCGTCCACCAGGATGAGAGGCGGTCTAGGAGAACGTGGCATCGAAACTCCCTGTCACCACGGCGGCAGCAAGAGAGAGAACCCCAATCAGAGTCCCCAGCGCCACCCAGAGAAAGTCCTTCGCCGCGAACACGGAAGTCCGATAATGGGTTCGCGCAGCGTCGGTCCCAAACGCTTTTGCCTCCATCGCGCGCGCCAACGTTTCGGACCGTCTGATGGCTCCCACCAGAAGCCAGGTGGCGTCCGGTAATGCCCGCCTCAGCAGCGAACGGTCTCCCTCGCCGCGTGCCCTCATCATCCAGGAGCGAATTTCCCGGTCGATTCCCATGACATCGATCAACCGCAGCGCGGCCAGGGCCCCCATGACGAAATTGGCGGGAGCTTTAAGGTTCTGGATGAGGGCATCCGCCAATCGGGTCACATCGATGGCAGAAAGAATCACCACAGCTGGTGCGCCAATGGCGAGGATACGTAACGCTGTCGCCAGAGAAAGGGTGAGCGATCCCTGGGATATTTCCACAAGACCCCACGACCACACGATCTCTCCTGACGTTTGTCCGTAGAGCGCAATCGTCACTGCTGAAAACACGGAGGCGAGGAAAACGGGGGTCAGGCGAATCCACATCCGGTGCATCGGAATCCCCGCCCACGGGAGGATCAGGCCATAGAGCGCTAAGGCAGAAGCAGCAGAGACCACGTCCACCGAGGCGATGAGGGCAAAAGCGGGGATGAGAACCCCCAGAAGCAGCGCCAGCGGGTTTGCCCTCGCAGCCACACCATGCTGTGCCGGTGATGGCTCCACAGATGATTGCGCCCCCGCTTCCACTGTGACCACCCGCGCGCCGACGGCCATCGCCAGGCGGGCGTCGTGGGTAGCCATGACAACCGCAATTCCTTGGTTGCTTAAGTTCTGGAGCGTGGCGACGAGTTCTGCCCAGCCTTCTGCATCAAGAGACTGGCTCGGTTCATCAAGCAGGAGCAGTTTTTGCCCGCCCGAGGTGGCAACCGCAAGAGCTAGACGGCGCGACTCGCCCCAGCTGAGGCTGAGCGGGTGGGAGTTCACCAGAGTTTCCAAACCCCACTTGCGCAGGATCTCCCCCGCGCTTTTCGCGTCATGGTGCGCCGTAATCTCATCGATTACTCGGGAATGAAAAAATAAGTGACTGGGGTTCTGTGTCACCACCCCCACGCGCTGTGTGAGCTCGCGTGAAGACAGGTCGTGGATGTCTGACCCGCCCACAAGCACCTCCCCGGTAAGGGGAGGAAGAAGACCCGCCAGAGTCATCAACAGGGTAGTTTTCCCACTCCCGTTGGGACCCATAACCGCGAGAACCTCTCCCTCGTGGAGCCGTTGGAAGGTGAGCGAAGCTGTCGCAACGGTACCTGTGCGGGACACAACCAAAGGTGATGCGTCCACGACGAGCGGGCCCGGTGCGGGTAAGCGAGGCGGCTTCACTAGAGGTAGAGCCGGCGCCATCCCGGTAACGCGGGTGAACGAGGCGGGTGATTCAGGTTGCAGCGTCAGGTGCCAGTCCACCATGTCCCACCACAGTGAAGGATTGTGGTCGACAATCACGAGAGTGATGGGTCGTCGCGTCATTATTCGCGCTACGGCGGACCTTACCTGGTCCTGGCCTTCAGGGTCGAGTGCGCTCGTGGGCTCATCAAGCACAAGAAGATCCGGTTTGAGCGCCAGCGCGCCTGCGAGCGCCAGGCGCTGCCGTTGTCCCCCAGAAAGTTCCCGGGTGGGATGGTCCCAGCGCAGATCGAGGCCCACATCATCGAGTGCCTCGAGTATCCGCGCTGTCATTTCTTGCGGAGCCACACCAGCGTTTTCTAACCCAAAGGCGACATCATCGTAGAGGCGCGACATGACGGTTTGGTTATCGGGCTGCTGGAAGACGGCACCCACCACGATCCCAGGGCTTCTTTCCACTGTTCCCTGGCCATGTCCATCATCGTCTTCGCGCAGTAACCCGGCTAGAGAGAGCGCCAGAGTGGATTTGCCGGACCCTGAAGGGCCGGTAATCAACCATCGCTCGCCACGGTTAAAGGCAACACTGACCTCGGACAGTGCCGGCTGCTCACGCCCCGGGTAGGCCCACCCAAAACGGGTGAACCCCACCAGGGGAGCAGCAAGAGCGGTTTCTACGCTCGTAATGCACCTGCTCGAACGAGGCCTCGATGCAGCGCCACACTTCCCAGCCCCGCCAGAACAACGCCGGACACCACAGAGGAAACTCCGTAGATGGCAAAGAAGGTAGCCCCCGCTGCGGGGTAGAACAAGATCAGATCGAGTCCCGCCATCGCCACGCCCGCGACGCCTCCCGCAATGATGGCCACAATCCAGCCCCACATGCGGTAGGCAAAGAATGCGAACACCAGTTCAGCAGCCAGTCCTTGAACGGCACCGTAAAACAGGGTGATAACTCCCCACTGGTTCCCGATTAGTGCTGACACGGTGGCGGCGAGAAGCTCGCCGTAGAGTGCTGCGCCGGGCCGGCGCACCACCAGTGCGGTGAGCACTCCTCCAATAAGCCACACGCCGTGCCCCAGTGCTTGAAAACCTGGCAAGAGAGCGCCAAGGGGTTGCAAAACCGGGACGCTAGCTATGTTCCAGAGGGCGAAGAGCCCCCCGCATGCCACCCCCACAATGCTGGCGAGAACAATGTCTCTCGGGCGCCAAGTAAAACGATTTGTCGGTTTGTTCATAAACGTGCCTTTCATCTCAGATGGGATGTGGCACGGGTAAGAGAAGTCCTTCCTTCGCTGGCATGACCCAGATCAGGTTCGACGGTCGAAACCTAGAGGTTTCCTCTCAGCCCAATATCGGACTCCCGTGTACAAGAGAACCTTACAGCTTTCTCGCTTCTCTCAGTTTCATGCCCCATCTCAGGCTTTTCGCTATGGGGTACACCCCCAAGTACGCCCACTGCGGGATTCGCAGCGCGCGTTTGCGCAGACCGTGATGGTTATAGGTCGTATCAAAACGTTTCACGTAGGCGAGGAAATCTTTAGGAGAATCATCTATGCGCCGTGCGGACATTCCCACCACCATCTCTGGTGCATAGACGATGGAGAAGCCTTCGTCACAGAGGTGGACGGAGAGGTCGATGTCTTCAAACATGTGCTTATCTGCGTCGAGGCAGATTTCTCCGCGCACCGCTTCCCAGGCGCTGCGACGAAGCGCCATGTTGGTGCCAAACAGAAAGCGATACTGCTTAACAAGGCGAGAAATTGCTTTTCTCGCAGAGTCATCCGCGAGAGCCATATAGCGCCGCAAAGGCATGTCGTAGTAAATCACGGGCCCTGTGGCCGCATCGATCGAAGAATCAAGAAATACTTTGGCCGTGCACTGCACCCAGTTGGGTTCCAACACGGAATCCGAATCAATCCGTCCGATTACATCGGAGGTGACAGCATCAAAGCCCAAATTCCGTGTGGGGGTGATCCCCTGCTCTGCGTCTTGGCGGAGAACAATTAGCGGGGCATCAGGGAAATCTGATTGGAGTTCGGCGAGAATCGTGGCGGTCATATCGGTGGACATATTGTCGACCACAATAATTTCATTCGCGGGGACGGTCTGGCCCAGAGCCGCGAGCACACACGCTCGAATGGTGGACTCTTCGTTATAGGCAGGAATGACAATTCCGACCGTGGGCGACTGGCTAGCTATCACCATTGCGTGCTCCCTCGCTTAGTGGCACCTGGAGAAGTTGAACGACGACAGAGCCGCCCTTTGTAGCCTGAGTGTCAACATCGAGAAAACCTAAGCCTCGATGAAATCTCAGGCTACCGGGGTTCGGAGGCTCCAGATTCACCTCACACGTGATGCGACTACGCTCGCCTGAACGCGCGAGGTCAAAGACTCGTTCGTAAAGCTCAGTTCCGACGCCGCGCCCGCGCAACTGTGAGGCCAACACCACCCGATCTATATACAAGTGATTGTCATACAGAGTCTCAAAGAACCGATAGTTCTCGCTGTCGTAGTCGACACCTGGGTCAAGCGCAATCAAGAATCCTTGAAGGGAGCCGTCGTCGCCCACGATTCCCAGAGCAACACTGGAAAGGGTAAGAAGAGCGTCAAGCTCCTCCGCGCTCGAGAGAGGAACACCGGGGTAGCCACCATTATTAATAGCTACCAGCTCGCTGGCATCGCTGGGCGTAAGCGCCCGGAACGTAGTCACCAGCCTATTCTCGCAGGAGTCACCAGCCCCATGTTCCGGGCGCACCTTTGAACGGCCCTGTAATCCAAGAGTTAATCCAGCCACCATAAAAGTCGCCGTCTTGCGCGGTGACCACTTCATCGCTCACCGTGCACTGATCGACTCTCCCGGGATACAGAGCCAGGTGGTCGCGCAGTGCCTCAAATCCTGGGGTCGGTTCGGGATACCACCACGCCACGCGAGACAGCGTGTGATTTCCCACCACAATGTCCGCGTACGAGGCCACACCTTTGAATTCACAGAAAGTCGTTCCCGGGACAGGCCGGACGACACTCATGTCAATATCGGCAAAGGGCACGTAGTAAGACGGAGGATGAGAGGTTTCCAAAACCCGCTTCGGTGCTTTCGTCTCGGCGATCACATGCCCTGCATGGGTGATTACTATGCGATCAATACTCGTTTCTAAGCGCGGCGGTCGGGGGTAATCCCACACTGACTCTGGTGTTTTCATGCCTCTGGCCTCTCACACAACGATTGCTCTCACCGTACTGGGAAAAGCTCCTGGGGAACTGAGTAGCGACTGCGCTAGGTTTGAGCGCGCAAAACCGATACGCTTGTGATGTCGTTTGTTAGTCGAGCGTCCCCACTGAGTCTTACGATGATGTGTGCCCAGCAATGGGCCGGGG
>JBLIEN010000050.1:0-8468 GCA_047633115.1 Pontimonas sp. | reverse complement strand
TGCTGATAAAAGAAAAAGCCTCCGAGAGAAACTCGCAGGCACGTCCATCATTCAGATGCCTGGTGCGTTCAACCCCCTCTCGGCAAAGATCATCGAACGCCATGGATTCGGAGCGGTGTACATCTCCGGAGCCGTTATTTCCGCTGAACTGGGGTTACCCGATATCGGGCTCACCACGTTGAGCGAGGTCAGCGGTCGCGCGCAACAAATCAGCCGAGTTACGGACCTCCCCACCCTTGTTGACGCTGATACTGGCTTTGGTGAAGCCATCAATGTTGCGCGAACGGTGCAGGTGATGGAAGACGCCGGCGTATCGGGAATGCACATCGAAGACCAGGTGAACCCCAAACGCTGCGGTCACCTCGATGGCAAAGCCATCGTGGACAGGTCTACGGCCCTTCAGCGCATCCGCGCAGCAGTGGACGCCCGCCGGGACCCCGACTTTATGATTGTGGCCCGAACTGACGCACGAACCGTTGAAGGCTTTGAAGAAACTCTGGAGCGCGCCAAAGCGCTCGTCGGTGCGGGCGCCGACGCGATATTTCCTGAAGCGCTCGCCTCTCTCGACGAGTTTGAACAGCTGTGTCAGGCAGTTGATGCCCCGGTGATTGCCAACATGACAGAGTTTGGAAAAACAGAGCTCTACACGGCCACCGAACTGGAAAACGTGGGAGTGAAGATAGTTATATACCCCGTGTCGTTATTGCGTCTCGCGATGGGGGCGACCGTGCGGGGGTTGGAGACCCTTACCCGAGAAGGAACACTGTCTTCCGTAACGCCAGAGATGCAGACTCGCTCCGAGTTGTATGACGTTCTCGATTACGAATCGTTCAACCACTTTGACTCCGAAGTTTTCAATTTCACCGTCCACAACACCTAGCAACCGATAGCTGTGCGCTACCGACAGAGAGGAAAAAGACCATGACAGACACCACTCCCACAATCCACAAGGGGCTTGCCGGTGTGGTTGCGGATTCAACCGGGATATCAATGGTGAACTCCGAGACCAACTCCCTTCTCTACCGCGGCTTCAGTGTTGAAGACCTTGCTCGCGAAAAATCTTTCGAGGAAGTCGCCTACCTGTTGTGGAACGGCGAGTTGCCGACCGAGAGCGAACTGGCATCCTTCCGAATGCGCGAGTGTCACTCGCGAAGCATGCCCCCCGGCATCAAGCACATTATTGACTCGCTCCCCGGGGAAGCTCACCCAATGGATATTGTCCGAACCGCCGTCAGCGCTCTGGGCGCCTCTGACCCTCACTGGGCCGACTCGCGTCGTGAAGCAAACATGGCAAAAGCCGAAACCCTCTTTGCCGTCTTGCCGTCGATCATTGCTTACATTCAGAGGCGCAGGCGTGGGGAAGACATTGTTGAGCCCCGTGAAGACCTGGACTACTCGGAAAACTTCCTGTGGATGTCTTTTGGCGCTGTGCCTGACGCGACAGTCGTTGATGCTTTTCGGATCTCCATGATCCTCTACGCAGAGCATTCCTTTAACGCCTCAACTTTCACCGCACGAGTGATCACCTCCACACTCTCGGACATCTACTCCGCCGTCACCGGGGCAATCGGGGCTCTCAAAGGGCCCCTTCATGGCGGGGCAAATGAAGCCGTAATGGCAATCTTTGACGACATCGGACAAGGCGATGGCACCAAAGAGCGCGTTGCGCAGTGGCTCGACACTGCGCTGGTGGAGAAGAGAAAGATTATGGGCTTTGGTCACCGCGTCTACAAAGACGGCGATTCCCGGGTTCCCAGAATGCGCGAAGCCCTGGTCGAACTCGTGGAACACTACAAGCGGCCAGACATCATGGAGTTATATTCAACACTGGAGAACGAGATGGCGGAAAAGAAAAATATCAAGCCGAATTTGGATTACCCCTCCGGGCCGGCGTATCACCTGATGGGTTTTGACACCGAAGTCTTCACCCCCTTGTTTGTTGCCTCGCGGATCACCGGGTGGGCCGCCCACATTATTGAACAGACAGAGAATAATTCCCTCATTCGCCCGCTGTCCTTCTATAACGGCCCCTCGCAACGAACGCTCTAATCGGTAGGCCAAAACAGGCCTGCTGTTGAGGACCCGCAAGCAAAGAGACTTCGGCCTTTCCGAAGGAGGAAACCCACGGTTAGGGTCAGGTCCCTTTGGACACGAGAATGTTCCGCAAAAAATCAGGACTTATTCCTCGTGGGGGACCACCACCTGATGACAACCCGAAGAGATTACCCGGACTACTAGACTCCATAAAGACCCGGTTCCCGAATTGTCACCGTCAGGTGCTTGCCTCTCCGCCAAGGGGCTAGGGGCCGGGTCGCCTTTGTTAATCGGAAAGACGGCACTCTGCGGATGCCTTGGGGCAAACCATCAAGGGGCCCTGTTCCACGTACTGAAAACCTCTGGTCCCACTCCTCACCGCCGGCGACACACACCACATGGTTCTCCTCCACGGGAGAGAGCTTCGTGAGGTAGCACAAACAAGGTCTCCGCGCTATATTTGGCATCCTAAGCCCTAACCGGAAGGAAGACTCCCGTGTCTCAACCTCCTCTTACCGTCCGCACCAACGGCCTCTCCATTGCCTCATTGATTCTTTCCATCCTCGGATTCAGTATCGTCGGGGCCATTCTCGGCCACGTGGCACTCAGCCAGATCAAACGCACCAATGAGGCCGGCTCGGGGCTTGCTATCGCCGGCATCATTCTTGGATGGCTGTCCTTTGCAGGGTTCCTGCTCGTCGGGATTACCATTGCTGGGATATCACTGAGCCTCTAATCAGCTGCCTCGAACGGGGACAGCGCCGGTTCCCTGAGGCCTCAAAACTAGGGAAGCCCCCTCGTGTGACGGTGGTGGGGAATCAGACACATAGGAGCGGCTGTTAACGTCTAGCTATGACTTATCGCAATCAAACAGCCCTTATTACCGGTGCCAGCAGTGGCATCGGAGCCGCGTTCGCCCGAGAGTTTGCCGCCCGAGGGGCGCATCTAATTGTTGTGGCGCGTCGACGCGATCGGCTTGAGACACTTGCTAAAGAGATTCGCTCCCTCCACACGGTGGAGGTCACCGTCATCGAAGCCGACCTCTCCACACCGGATGCCGCTGCCGATCTCGCCACAAAGCTCGGTTCTACCACAGTCGACATTTTGGTCAACAACGCAGGATTTGGCCACATTGGCTTGGTCGCCGATGAGGACCTCGGGGTACTCACCGACGAAATCACTCTCAACGTTCTCGCTCTCACGCAGCTGACCAACATCTTCGTTCCCGCCATGGTGGAGCGAAAAGTGGGAACCATCATCAATGTTGCCTCGACCGCCGCCTACCAACCCATCCCCAACATGGCTATCTATGCCGCTACCAAGGCATACGTTCTCTCCTTCACCGAAGCCCTCTGGGGCGAACTTGAAGGCACGGGGGTGAAAGCCCTGGCGCTCTCCCCCGGCGGCACCGCCACAGAGTTCTTTGATGTTGCCGGCGGAAGAGTTACCAGCAGTCTCCTCGCCCCCGTGAGTGATGTGGTCGACACAGCCTTCAAGGCACTCGACAAGAAGAAGTCACCCCCAAGCGTGGTGGTGGGACGCACCAACAAAATGATGAGTGGCCTCCAAGCCTTTATCCCCCGCGCCTCCATCATTCGTGTCGCAGGACGTATCTTCAAGAGCGATAACTAGGCGGAGTACTCCCACTCTGAAGGGGGAAAGTTCCTAGAGAAGACGCATTGTTCTTTCCGCAAGGTCCACGACTTGCCCCGAACCGCGGGAACAAGAAGCGAGAACAAAAGGCCCCATCCAGGAAGCTTGAACTCTTGTTACTCCTCAAGTGTCCTCGTCGTCATCGGCGTCAGAACCCAGTAAATCCCTGTACTGTTGGCGCGCATCCGAGAGTGAATAGCCTGTAGAGAGGTCAGTGACCCAGAACCACCACACAGCCTCCGCCTGTGTCTTAGTGACTTCCCTCGCTGCCGGGGATGGCGACGGCATCGCCGGCCTCGGCAGAGTCCGAAGATGCCTTCTGGGCTGGGGCCAACCGGCCAAGAGCGCGGCCGAAATCAAATAGACAGACGCTCCACTAAACCCTGGACGGGTCAGCTCTGCAACGGCTCGTCCTCAAGAGTGCCCAGCTCCAAGGACTCTCTCCCGTGGGAGATGCCGTATCTCTTCATCGCTGCTCTGGGGATGGGCACGGGAAGTGCATCAAACAGCTTGAAGGCGATGCCTAAGGAATCGCGCTCCATCAGGGCCGAGATGTTCGTCGGGCTTTGTCCCACTTGCATCTGTGTGATGAGAAACTGAATTTCCTGCCAGGCCCAGGTCTTCTGGTGCCGGGGTTTTCTTCGATCTTTGACTAGCGCGTGGTCGTCAAAGACCACGGCGCTTAGCTGCCGAACAATGTCTTCTTTGGTGAGGAAAAAATGACCAGCGAGCATCGACAGGGTGAAACCTGTCAGGTACAGCTCGAGGAGCTCTTTTGTCGAATCGTCATTCCACGGGGGGACGATCTCGAACTGTGGTTGATCTAGGAACCCCGGTGATGTGTGGATAGCACGGAACAAAACGTCTTGCTTGCGCTGTTGGAGCACCGTACGCACGGATTCCAGGGCATCCCCGTGATACGGGACGTCAATGGCGCGAAATAGCAGTGCGCAGTGGTCCCGAGAGAAATCGTGCTCGCACCTCGGAGACTTTTCACACTCCACGTGGGCGCCCTGCTCGGGATTCTCAGCAAACTTTATGCGGGCTTTACGCCCGTCCGCTAGCTCGAGTGTCATAGCCACAAACATGATTTCTCCTTCGGACTCTAGGCTACGAAGGACCCCTGACAGACGGCGGCGAGAGGGGGGTTTGTAGGAGTAGCGCGTGGGACTGCAGGGTGAGCTCCACCGCATTATCGGGAAGAAGCGACGGTCCTCCGCCACTTTCATACTTCAGAAATCGGGCCCTACCCCTGTCTCAACACTCGACCACGTTCACAGCAAGGCCCCCCATGGAGGTTTCTTTATATTTACTCGACATATCCAGTCCGGTTTGGCGCATCGTTTCGATGACCGTGTCGAGGCTTATTTTGTGAGACCCATCGCCCAACATCGCCAGGCGCATAGCGGCGACCGCGGTTCCCGCGGCGATGGCGTTGCGTTCAATGCACGGCATTTGCACGAATCCGCCTACCGGATCGCACGTCAGCCCAAGATTATGCTCCATCGCAATCTCGGCGGCGTTTTCTATCTGTTCAACCGTTCCGCCCATAAGTGCTGTGAGGGCTCCCGCAGCCATGGAGCAGGCTGAGCCCACTTCGCCCTGACAGCCCGCCTCAGCGCCAGAGATACTCGCATTTTTCTTATAGAGACTCCCAATAGCTGCCGCTGTAGGGAGATAGACCCGCGCGATGTCCTCGTCGTGGGTGCTGTAAAAGCACGACGCCCAGTAGGCAACAGCCGGAATAATCCCGGCTGCACCATTGGTAGGAGCTGTCACCACACGGCCCCCGGCGGCGTTTTCCTCATTGACGGCAATGGCATAGGCCTGGAGCCACTGTGCGGAATGCTCGTGGGAATCACCAGGAGGTGTCAGCGCAGAGGCCATGGTGTGGGCCCGCCGCGCCACCTTCAGGCGACCGGGCAATATCCCCTCGGCGGCCAAACCCTGGTCAATGCAGCTTTTCATGGCCCGCCAAATGTCATCGAGCTTCTGGTGAACACGGCTCTCCCCGTGGACCGAAATGTCATTGGCAAGCGTTATCTCGGCGATGGAGAGGCCGCTCTCGTGGCTCTGCGCCATCAGCTGCAAGGCGCTCTGCGCCGGGTAGGGGATGGGAGCTGAACCCTCAAAAGGGGCACCAAGGTGAGTGTCGTCCTGGTCTGCTCGTTCAATAAATCCTCCCCCCACGGAGAAGTAGAGGGCTTCCAGGAGATTAGCTCCAGAGGGGTCACGAGCTTCAAAACGCATGCCGTTGGAATGGTGAGGAAGTCGAGTGAGGGGGTGCAGGGTGAGGTCCTGTGGCGAAAATGGGATTCTTCTTGAGCCAAGGGCTACGTGACCCTCGTCCATTGCTGCGCCAAATGCGTCTCTCACCACCTGCGGATCACACCGCTCGGGGGTATCGAGGGCTAAACCTCGGATCAACGCGTTGTTGGTGCCATGGCCTTCGCCGGTGGCGGCAAGGGAACCATAGAGGCTGATGTGGACGCGACTGACGTCGTCCACAAGATGCTTTTCTTGGAGCTCTTCGACGAAAGCTCGGGCGGCACGCATCGGGCCCACCGTGTGGGAAGAAGAGGGGCCAATTCCGATAGTGAAAAGCTCAAGCGCGCCGATATGGGTCATGACTGGCCCCCTCACGTCTTGGGAGAAACATACCTCGCCGTATTAGTGATGCGCTACTCGGGTTCTACCGTCTTGCGATTACGCAGAGGTGGTGACTGAGCGCCGCCACGCTCTCGATGCCTAAGACCTCCGGGATCACAGCTTTCGGTCGTTCTTGATCAAACCACCCACAGTGCCAGGAGTCGTGAGGCTCTTGGCACTATCAAGGCGTGTCCCGGAAGTGCTTAGGCATCGAGCTAGGCGCAGAACTACTGTTCTGCAGCGTTTCTTAGAACTCGGTAGCTACCGGCTTCGACGCCATTGCACACAAGACAAGGACCACGATGTTTCCGACGAAGGGAACGAGGCTCAGAAGAATCAACCATGGGGAGAACCCAGCGTCCCTCAGTCTCCGAAGGACGAGCGCAACGGCTGGCAGCAAGGCCCCCAACCCGATGATGATGGTCAGAACGGACAACACCGCCCCGAGGTCTGCGGACACGGCGGCGCCGAGAGAACTCACGATGGAAATCAGAACACTCCATAAAGCGATATACCAAAACTCACTTCGACTCGAGCGGCCACCAAAGACGACATAGTTGCGAAAAAAGACCCCCAAGGATTCTTGGAACGATACGACCTGTGCTTGTTTTTCCATGATAATTTCCTTCCGTTTTGTTAAATCATAGTGTTTTTTCAGCAAAAACTCTGGTTTCTCAGGAAGTGTATTCCCGCTGATCGGCGCGAGGGCCTTTCTTATCCCGCAAACCAGCCGGGCGAGGGGCAAAAGATGCGGCTGAGCGCTCAGATCTTGCCACAAACTGTAGCGTCTACCGGCGGCAAAGGCGGCGGGAACTTCTCGTTCCAAAGGGAAACCGCCAACAACCAAAACTGACCAGGGTCACCCGTCGTCTTCCAGCGATTGTCGATTCAGAAGGGCCCATCATTCCCATCTGACAGCAAGCTCAGCGATAAACCCACCGATAAAACTGTCACCCAAACCGATTGTTGTCGGGCGGTCTGTCTCGAGAAGAAGTCCTGGGGAAAAAGCGCAGGGCTCTCCAAGCACGCTACTGAGCATGTGGCCGACACCGCCGGCAACATCGTTGTGCGGAAACGATGCGATTGTTTCGTACCGGTCTAGATTGAGCGAATCCCCGAAGTGATAACGGGCGCTGGCCATTTGAACAGCTGCGTCGACCGCTTCTCCATAACGAATCGCTTCCGGGCCCACGAGCGCCGCCCAAAGGTGAGTGTGCACCATAAGGTGTCGCGCGGGAATTAACCGTCGCAGCTCTTTGAGCATGGCGACCACGTCGCTACCCGAGGTCAGGTCTACGGCGCCGCCGATGTACTGCTGAGCCTCGTCTTCGTTCATGCTGTACACGTCGATGCTGGGAACGAGAGCATCTCGCACAATCTGTGAGTAGCGAGGAATGTGGAACCCCGCGTCTTCGTAGACGACAGTTCTTTCAGGTTGCACCTTCCCGAGAAGGGAAACAAGCTGGTCTAGCCGCTGGCGCAAAGAGCTCTCATCTTTGAAAATATTAAGGCCTGAAACAAGAAAAAGCCTTGCACTGGCCAATGCATCACCGAGTTCCCCAGCAAGCAATAATTCTTCGTTCGGTGGGTCATGGGTGTAAATGACTCGATTAGCCCGCGGAGCACTAACTACGCGATCTTCCAGCTCAATCGTCGCACCGCCGGGGTACTGGACAATGACATGCGGAAAAAGCGAATCTTCTGTGGCACTCGAAAGGATTCGTGTGCCACCAGGAAGAAGCGCACGCGTCTCGTCATTCGTGCTGACCAGGTGCACGGTTGCGGGAACTCCCCGAACCGCCATTACCAAAGCTGCCCTCACCGGTGTGCCGCCAAGGGTCACGCGGTAAGGCAACTGAGAGGAAACGGAGTGAATCACCTCGGGCGCGACAACGTAACGCTCGCCACCCATCCCCTTGTCGAGAAGATTCAACAACGACACCATAAAGTCGCGCTCGGAAACTACCTCCGGAAGATTGGTGAGGTCAGGACCTCGAATCCGATAGCTCCACGCCAGTTTTTCTATGGCGGCCGAGTCCCATTCAATTTCATAATCCACCGTCCCGCCAAGGCCGAGCACTATGTGCTGTGGTTCCACTGTGACTTCCTTTAGTAGAGAGACGCTTTGCCCG
>JBLIEN010000049.1:0-8490 GCA_047633115.1 Pontimonas sp. | reverse complement strand
GCTGACATTTCTCGACGTGAGCGCGACCGTAGAGGCCAGGGCAACTACCTTTGATCTCGTGCGCCACACGGCGGAAAACGTTTTTATTCCGTTGACAGTGGGCGGAGGCGTCCGCAGCGTGGCGGATGTGGGGAAACTTTTGGAATCTGGAGCAGACAAGATCAGTGTCAACAGCGCCGCTATCGCAAACCCCGTGCTGCTCGACGAGATTGCTGCTCACTTTGGCGCTCAAGTTTGCGTAATTTCCGTTGACGCTAAGCGGGACGCCTCTCAACCCTCAGGCTTTGTCGTGACCACACACGGCGGTCGAAGAAGTGTTGATCGCGATGCGCTTGCATGGGCAATTGAGGCGTGTGAGCGAGGCGCGGGGGAGTTGCTGTTGAACTCCATTGACGCCGATGGCACCAAACAAGGTTTTGATGTGGAGATGCTGGAGGCTTTTCGCCGACACATCCGTGTTCCCCTGGTGGCCTCGGGGGGAGCCGGAGCGGCCGCAGATGCGGTGGCCGCGTATCGGGCGGGCGCGGATGCTGTCCTGGCGGCCTCCATCTTTCACCACGATAAAGTAAGTATCGCCGAGGTCAAATCCCATCTCGCATCAGCAGGAGCAACCGTTCGATGACATCACCGCGCTGGACTGTGGAAGCCGAGAGCACCCTGCTGGATCGTGTGGTTTTTAACGATCAGGGTCTCATTCCTGCTATTGCGCAGGATGCGACCACGCGCGAGGTCTTGATGATGGCGTGGATGAATCGAGAGGCTTTGGAACTCACATTGCGCGAAGGGCGAGCGTGTTACTACTCGCGCTCGCGCCAGGAACTGTGGCGCAAAGGCGACACCAGTGGTCACACTCAGCATGCCCAACGCGTTCGACTGGATTGCGATGGGGACGCCGTGCTCCTTGATGTTGCCCAAGTAGGTCCCGCCTGTCATACAGGATCAGACTCATGTTTCGATGCCGGGACCGCTCGTGACTGACACCACGCTGGAATCTTTCCTCGCCGATGGGGCGACGCGTCGAGTGATGCCGGTCGCCCGGAGGCTGTTTGCCGATAGCGAGACCCCCATGGGTCTTTATCGCAAGCTGGGAAACTCTCTGGGTTCTTTTTTGCTGGAATCAGCCGACCAGGCGGGGCAGTGGTCTCGTTATTCGTTCTTGGGCGTTTCGGTCCACGGCATCCTGAGCGAAGAAAATGGAAAGTCGCATTGGCGCGACTGCGGAATGACAGGCGAGGAGGCTTTTGGAGGGGACATGCCCGAGGGCCCCCGGGAAGCACTCCAGGCTTTGAACACACAGTGGCACAGCGCACCGGTGCCAGGAATGCCACCTTTTGCCGGGGGTCTGGTGGGTCACATTGGGTGGGAAATGGTGCGCCACCTGGAACACCTGCCTGATGCGCCTCTGGTGACCCACGAGGTTCCCCCAATGTTTCTCTCCTTGGTCAGAGATTTCATTGCGATCGATCACGAAAGCTCAGAGGTTGTCCTGGTCGCCCTGGTGCATTCCAGGACTCAGGTCACCCGCGAGGACTTCGACGAGGCGCAACGCAGGCTAGATGCACTGCACCAGGCCCTCGAAACCCCCACACCTTCGACTCTCCATCGGCGTGTTGAGCCTGAAGAGGTCGCACCAGAGCCCTCTATCGCCAAACCTGACTTTCTCGCCATGATTGCCACAGCCAAGCAACATATTCGCGACGGTGATGTCTTTCAAGTCGTCCTCTCCCAACAATTTCGCACCGAAGTTTCTGCAAGCGCACTCGAGGTGTATCGGGTGCTAAGGCAGCTCAACCCCAGCCCCTATATGTATCTCCTGGAATGCGAGACGGCCCAGGGCGTCCCCTACCAGGTCGTAGGGTCCTCCCCTGAGGCGCTGGTCACAATCCATCAAACCCGCGTGGTGTCCCATCCCATTGCAGGGTCGAGACCCCGCGGGGCCACAGCTGAGGAAGACGCCAGCTTCGCGCAAAGTCTTTTGAGCGACGCTAAAGAGCAGTCTGAACATCTGATGCTCGTGGACCTGGCGCGAAACGATCTGTCCAAAGTGTCTGAGGCAGGTTCGGTGGAGGTCACGGAGTTCATGCAGGTGGAGCGTTTCAGCCACATTATGCATTTGGTCTCGACGGTGGAAGGGCGCCTGCGCGAGGGAGCCTCCAGCGTTGACGTGTTTGAAGCCACGTTCCCCGCGGGCACGCTTAGCGGCGCCCCTAAACCGCGGGCACTCGCCATTATTGATGACCTAGAACCCGTCCAGAGGGGTGTCTACGGGGGAGTCGTGGGGTATTTCGGTCACAGTGGGGACGCCGACCTGGCCATCACTATTCGGACTTTGTGGATGAGCGAAGGTATCGCGGTTGTGCAGGCGGGGGCGGGGATTGTCGCGGATTCAGACCCTGAAATGGAGTACCTCGAAACACTTCACAAAGCCAGCGCACCGACCCGAGCGATCCGACTCGCCAATGCTTTACGGCCGGGCCAGCGGTGAAACTCGCCCATCACCTGCTGAGCCTCGCAGGGGGCTTCGCAGTGCTGATGCTGGGGACCGTCACCTGGTGGCAGGGAACCCTCACCACAGGAGGGGAGATAGCCATTTCGGGCAGTGAAGCCGAACCTGTGGTTTGGAGTCTCACTTTGGCAGCAGGGGCCGCGTATGCCGCCGCGCTTCTGCTCCGGCGAGCAGCGCGCAGGGTGGCACAGCTGGTGCAGGCTGTGGCCGCTTTTGTGGGAGCGATACTCCTTCTGGCGTCCTCTGGTTTTCCTGCCCAAGCCGTTGCCAGTGCTATCGAGACCCAGACAGGACTCGTGGGTCCTATCGCCACGGAAGGACTCTCCTCTCTGACCTCCACGGGCGCCGAGGGAGCCGCTGCCGTGGCCTTGGTCGCCATGAGTCTGGGCGGTGTTCTCGGCCTGTTCACAGCTTCGGAGCGTGGCGGGAGCGACAAATATGCCAGAAACACTGATGCAAGTAAGCCTGGAGACGCCATTGGTACGTGGGATTCTTTGAGCGAGGGCCAAGACCCGACCACCTTGTAGAATGGTTTTTCGACCTCGCAAGGAGCATGATGAACACCTCTATAGAACCCGGCCACGGACACTCACCGGCCGCATGGGCCGCCGTCATAGTGATGTTGGCTGCTTTGTCGGTCGGCACTGTGGCTTTCTTCCTCGGGGTCTGGTGGCTCGTCTTTGCGAGCGCTGTAGGGACCCTGCTGGGGTGGGTTCTAGGGTTCGTGTTATCGGCGGCTGGTTGGGGAGTCAATGGCCCCAAATACCAACCGAAGGAACACTCCTAAGTGCTCGACGGGCTTTTTCTCGGCGCCCGAGAGGATGCCGCAAAACGGGAAGCAACGCTGCCCAGGACCGAGATTGAAGCACTCGCGCGGGACGCAGCCCCTGTCCGATCAGCGATCAACGCTCTCGGCGTGCGGCCCAAGATTCATGTCATCGCCGAAATCAAACGCCGCAGCCCCTCTAAAGGTGCTCTGGCAGACATTGTCGATCCGGTTGCCCTTGCCACCCAGTACGAGGCGGGCGGAGCGAGCGTTATCAGCGTTCTTACTGAAGGTCGCCGTTTTGGCGGTTCTCTTGAAGACCTGAGTTCAATTTCCCGCGCTGTGTCCATTCCTGTGTTGCGTAAAGATTTTCTCGACACCGAGTACCAAATTATTGAAGCACGAGCCCACGGGGCCGATCTCGTGTTACTAATCATGGCGTGGTTGTCCGATGATCTCGCCACCAGGTTGCTGGCGTTGGCCGCTGAGTGGGGTATGCACGCGCTGGTCGAGGCCCACAGCGGAGAAGAAGTTGACCGTGCCGTTGCCCTTGGTGCCGGCATTGTGGGCATCAACGCGAGGAATCTGACGACCTTTGAGGTTGATCCCGGCCTGTTTGGGACGCTGGTGGCGAGGATTCCTGAAGGAATTGTCACGGTCGCGGAGTCCGCTGTGGTGAATTCTCAGGATGTCACCCGATACCGTGAGCAGGGAGCACAGGCGGTGCTGGTCGGGGAATCTCTCGTAACAGGCACCGACCCAGAGCAGAGGGTAAAGGAGTTCGTAGCGGCATGAGAGCAAAATTATCCCTCGTAGAGGGACCTTATTACGGCGAGTTTGGTGGAAGATTTGTCCCCGAATCTCTCGTGCACGCCCTGGACGAGCTCGAAGCGGCGTACCGCAGCGCGAAAGCCGACCCCGTCTTCCAGGCCGAACTAAATGAACTCCACAGGACCTACACAGGTCGGCCCTCTCTCATCACCGAAGCACACCGTTTCGCCGAGCATTGCGGCGGCGCTCGTATCTTTTTCAAACGCGAAGACCTCAACCACACGGGTAGCCACAAAATCAACAATGTCCTGGGGCAGGCACTCCTCGCGAGACGCCTGGGTAAAACCAGGCTGATTGCTGAGACGGGAGCGGGCCAACACGGTGTCGCCACGGCAACAGCCGCCGCCTTGATGGGAATGAGTTGTGTCGTCTATATGGGAGAGGTCGACACGCAACGACAGAGCCTCAACGTCGCCAGGATGAGATTGCTCGGCGCTGAAGTTGTCGCAGTCACTACCGGTTCTCGCACTCTCAAAGACGCCATCAACGACGCTATGCGGGATTGGGTCGCCAGCGTCGACACCACCCACTATCTGCTGGGAACAGTCGCCGGACCCCATCCATTCCCCTTGATGGTCCGCGACTTTCATTCCGTCATCGGCTATGAAGCCCGAGCTCAAATGCTGGAACTTACAGGGGCACTTCCCACCGCCGTGACGGCGTGCGTGGGCGGAGGGTCAAACGCCATGGGAATTTTCCACGCATTCCTCGATGATGATGACGTGAAGCTTGTTGGGTATGAAGCGGGAGGTGAGGGTGCAGATACGCCCCACCACGCCGCGACCATTACGAAGGGCAAGCCGGGAATGCTCCATGGAGCGCGCTCCTTGATTCTTCAAGACGAAGATGGCCAAACGATTGAATCTCATTCCATTTCTGCTGGTTTGGACTACCCCGGTGTGGGACCTGAACACGCATGGTTGGCGGGACTGGGGCGTGCCACCTACGTGCCCATCACCGACGATCAGGCTATGCAGGCGCTCAGACTGCTCAGTCGAACCGAGGGGATCATTCCCGCGATTGAAACGGCACACGCGTTAGCGGGGACCCAGATGCTCGGTCATGAACTGGGGGAGCACGCCACGATTCTGGTGTCTTTGAGTGGGCGCGGGGATAAGGACATGGAAACTGCTGGACGGTACTTCGATCTCATCGATTCGGGCACTTCTTCGTGAGCGCTAACGTCGCGTCGACCATTGCGCACCGAAAAGAGTCCGGTGCGGGAACACTCATCGCCTATTTGCCGCTCGGATACCCGGACCTTGAAACCAGCATCGAAGCCTGCATCGCTGTCCTCGATGGCGGTGCGGACGTCCTTGAGTTAGGGGTCCCCTACAGTGACCCGCTGATGGATGGGGTTGTCATAGCGAAAGCGACACAGACTGCTCTCGAAGCAGGTTTCAAGCTCCACCATATTTTTCCCGCCATTGCGCGCATCACGCAGGCCACCAATAAACCCGTCTTGGTGATGACCTACTGGAATCCGGTCGTGCAGTACGGAGTTGAACGATTCGCGATGGAGCTTAGGAATGCAGGTGGGGCGGGGCTCATCACGCCGGATTTGATTCCCGATGAGGCAGCCGAATGGCTGGGAGTGTCGGATCGGCTTGAACTGGAACGCGTTTTTCTCGCCGCACCGTCTTCCTCTGATGAGAGGCTCCGAGCTACGGCACGTGTTTCTCAAGGTTTTGTGTATGCCGTCTCCACGATGGGGATTACGGGCACCCGTGTGGATGTTGATTCTGCGGCAAAGCAGCTTGTCGAGCGGGTGTACGCGCAGGGAGCCGCAGCAACGTGCGTGGGCTTAGGTATCTCCACAGCCGACCACGTGCGCGACGTGGTGTCGTTCGCCGATGGAGCCATCGTTGGTTCTGCGCTGGTTCGAGCGCTAAGCCAAGGCGGTGTCGAGGCTGTCCGCACTCTTGCGGGTGAACTAGCCTCTGGCACGCAACGCAGCTAGTAACCTGGGATATTACGAGAGAGGCAATCATGGACTTTGGCGGCATTCCCAGCCCACCTGCACAGTGGCGATCGTTCAACATCGGGCAGTGGCTCCGCGAAGCTGGCCTTGAGTGGTTTGGACTGAATCTCCAGCTCAATGCCTATGCGGTCTTTATTCTTCTGGGCATTGGAGCGGCGCTGTGGGTCAGTAACCGGCGCCTCGTGGCAAGAGGTGCCGAGCCCTGGGTTGTGCTTGATGTCGCTTTGTGGGCTGTTCCTTTGGGCATCCTTGGCGGACGGCTCTATCACGTCATCACCCACCCAGCAGATTACTTTTATGAGGGCGCAAACCTTCTGAGGGTGGTCTACGTCTGGGAAGGTGGGCTCGCCATCTTTGGCGCGATCACGTTGGGTGCTGTGGGCGCCTTCATCGGAACAAGGAGGTCTGGTCTGCGCTTTGGTGCTTACGTCGACGCTCTAGCACCGGGACTCCTGATTGCGCAGGCAGTGGGCAGGATGGGCAATTATGTCAACCAAGAATTGTTCGGCGCTCCCACAGCCCTTCCCTGGGGATTACAGATCGATCGTCCTAACGCGGCCATTCCAGTAGGGCTCCCTGCAGAGACTCTTTTTCATCCCACGTTCGCGTATGAAATGATCTGGAACCTTCTCGGCGCAGCCGTGTTGATCTGGGTGGGTCGTCGCTTTGCGCTGCAGTGGGGCCGCCTTTTGGGTCTGTATCTGGTGTGGTACGGCGTCGGGCGTGCCTTCCTCGAGACGCTCCGGCTGGACCCAGCGGAGTTGTTACTGGGCATTCGAGTCAACATCTGGGGCTCGCTCGCGGCGATCGCCCTTGGTGTCATCATTCTTGTGGTCCAAGGCAGACGTCACCCAGGGTCCGAACCTGGCGCCTACCGCTTCGGTCAGGAATGGGTACCCGAGCCTGGGGTACACTCTGAGGAAGATTATTTTGTCGTGACCGATGAATCCTCCTCGGGTGATGATGAAAGTGCCGAACCTCCTGCCACAAGCCAGCCGGTTCGGTCACCCTCGAGCTAGCTTCCCTTTTACGGGCCACCGTCGTCCCCCTTCTTTGACTATTTCTAGGATGGTGACATGAGCGCACGTACGCCTTTTGAGCGTTGGAACACTGCACCCGGCCCGATGGGGCTGTACAACAGCGAGCACGATAGTGATGCCTGTGGGCTGGCGATGGTTGCCACGCTGCGCGGAACTCCCGGACACGACATTGTCGAAAAAGCTCTGGAAGCACTGCGCAACCTGGAGCATCGCGGCGCTGTCGGCTCCGACGAGGGCACCGGTGATGGCGCGGGCATCATCACCCAAATTCCTGACACGTTCTTCCGATCGGTCGTCGATTTTGAGCTTCCCGCAAAAGGTCACTACGCGGCGGGCACGGCGTTTCTTCCTCTTGATGATGCAGCTCGAGCTGTCGAAAAAGCAGAGATTGAAGCTATTGCTCGTTCCGAGCGCCTCGTCCCCTTGGGCTGGCGTGAGGTACCCGTCCATCCCGAAATCTTGGGGGATCTCGCACGAAAGGCGATGCCTTTCTTTGAACAGCTATTTGTGCAGTCCTCAGAAGCTGCGGGGGAGCCATTGCGCGCGGGAATCGAGCTGGACCGCCTCACTTTTCGTCTGCGCAAGCGGTGCGAGCGCGAGCTAGGGTCCTATTTTCCTTCTCTGTCTTCGCGCACCATGATTTACAAGGGGATGGTGACGACTCTCCAACTGGGGCCGTTCTACTCAGACCTTGGTAACCCTGACTTTCACTCCACCCTCGCGCTGGTCCACTCGCGCTTTTCCACCAACACGTTTCCTTCATGGCCTTTGGCGCAGCCGTTCAGGATGATCGCGCACAACGGTGAAATCAACACCATTAGGGCGAACCGAAACTGGATGCGGGCGAGGGAATCCCAGCTCGCATCGCCGCTGTTGGGCGATCTCGGACCTGTTCTGCCGATCGTGTCTGAGGGTGGATCTGACTCCGCTTCGTTTGACGAGGTCGTCGAGCTGTTGACCCTCTCGGGGCGGAGCTTGCCTCACGCCATCATGATGATGGTTCCCGAAGCCTGGGAAAACCAGACGGACATTGATCCCAATGTGCGTGACTTTTACGAATACCACTCGATGATGATGGAACCGTGGGATGGCCCCGCGGCACTCGTCTTTACCGACGGATCTTTGGTTGGCGCGACCCTGGACCGCAACGGTCTTCGTCCCGGTCGTTATGTGATCACCTCCGATGGGCTCATCATCCTGGCGAGTGAAATCGGAGTGTTGGATGTTGATCCTTCGACGATCGTGCGCAAGGGCCGGTTGCGCCCGGGGTCGATGTTGCTTGCCGACACCGTCGAGGGTCGCCTTATCGAAGACCAAGAGCTGAAGCTTCAACTCGCTCATGAACAGCCCTGGGGGCAGTGGGTGA
>JBLIEN010000048.1:0-8494 GCA_047633115.1 Pontimonas sp. | reverse complement strand
AGCGACACTGACCGAAGCATTGCCGTGGATTCGCCGGTTTCAAGGCTGCGTTTTTGTCGTGAAATTGGGCGGCAATGCGATGGTCGATGACGAGCTCCTCCAAGCTTTTGCGGACGACATGGTGTTTTTGCACACCGTGGGTGTGCGGCCCGTCGTCGTTCACGGTGGCGGACCTCAAATCTCCCAGGCGCTCCACGACGCGGGGATTGATAGCGAATTTATTGGTGGCTACCGGGTCACCAGCACCGACGCCATTCCGGTCGTTCGAGACGTGTTGCGAAACCAGATTGGCGCCGATATCGCGCGGAGAATCAATCAGCACCACGACATGGCCGTGGTGCTGTCGGGGGAGGACCACGGCCTTTTCCGGGCTGCGCGAAAGAACACGACCATCGGGGGGGTCGAGACGGATCTGGGTCACGTAGGGGAGGTCGTCGGCGTCAACCCGAGTGAAATTCACCGACTTCTGGGTGAGGGTTTCATCCCGGTGGTGTCCTCTTTGGCGCCGAGTGAAGATGGTTCGAGCCTCCTCAATGTCAACGCGGATGCTGCAGCGGCAGCCTTAGCTAGCGCTCTGCGGGCCGAGAAGCTTGTTCTCCTCACCGATGTCGCCGGGCTTTACGAGAACTGGCCCGCAACGGAGTCGCTCATCTCGACCATCACCACAGCGGAATTGGAAAAGCTCCTTCCTCGTTTAGAGTCCGGCATGATTCCCAAGATGACGGCGTGTTTAGACGCGGTGACCTCGGGAGTGTCTAAGGCCGCCATCATCGATGGCAGACTGGCTCACTCCATCTTGTTGGAAGCGTTTACCATCCATGGAATAGGAACCGAGGTTGTATCGCCATGACTCGCCATTTTCTGCGTGACGATGATGTTTCTTCCCAAGAGCAAAGCGACATTCTGGATCGTGCTCTAGAGCTGAAAGCTGACCGTTTTGGCTCCCGGCCTCTGGAAGGCCCACACACCGTTGCGGTGATTTTTGATAAGTCCTCCACCAGGACACGAGTGTCGTTTGCCGTGGGAATCGCGGATCTGGGGGGCCAGCCTCTCATCATTTCCACGGCCAACTCCCAACTCAGCGGCAAAGAAACTCCTTCCGACACGGCCCGAGTCCTTGAGCGAATGGTCGCAGCGATTGTGTGGCGTACGTATGGTCAGGCCGGGTTGGAAGAAATGGCGAAGAACACCATCGTTCCCGTGATCAACGCTCTGAGTGATGATTTTCACCCCTGCCAGTTGTTAGCCGACCTCTTGACGATTCGCGAGCACAAGGGAGCTTTGGCGGGATTAACGGTGGTATTTGTCGGCGATGGAGGGAGCAACATGGCGCACAGCTATGCTCTGGCGTGCACTACGGCGGGCATGCATGTGCGCATCGCGTGCCCCCCTTCGTTTGGTCCTGCTGCCTCGGTCATCAGCGATGCCGAGGCGATTGCAGAAAAAACTGGCGGCTCGATTACCGTCATGGAAGACGGAACCCACGCGTTAACCGGTGCTGATGTTGTCGTGACAGACACCTGGGTGTCCATGGGTAAGGAAGCAGAGAAAGCCGAGCGAGTAGCTATTTTTGGCGGCTACCAGGTCGATAGTGCTGCGATGGCTCGGGCTAAAGATGACGCTATCTTCTTGCACTGCTTGCCCGCTGACCGCGGATTCGAGGTCACCTCCGACGTGATTGACGGCGCGCAGAGCGTCATCTGGGATGAATCAGAAAACCGTTTGCACGCCCAAAAAGCCCTCCTGGTCTGGCTTTTGGAGCGCGCTGGGGCTGGAGTCGCGCCGGTAGACTGAGAGAGCACCGGGGGGTCCCGGTAGCGCCCAAGAGAAAGTAGTGGCACTCGTGACCAATCGTGTTGTTCTGGCATATTCCGGTGGTCTTGATACCTCAGTGGGTATCGGGTGGCTCCAAGACGCCACAGGTAAAGAGGTCATTGCCCTTGCCGTGGATGTGGGCCAGGGTGGCGAGAACATCGATGACATCCGCCAGCGCGCTCTTGATTGCGGTGCGGTGGAGGCGATTGTGGTGGACGCCAAGGACGAGTTCGCCAACGATTTCGTGATGCCCGCGTTGAAAGCAAACGCTCTTTACCAGAAGCGTTACCCGTTGGTCTCAGCGCTTTCACGCCCCGTCATTGCAAAGCATCTTGCTCGTGTCGCTCAAGAGCTGGGCGCGGATTCCGTTGCTCACGGGTGCACCGGCAAAGGTAACGACCAGGTTCGTTTTGAATCTGCAATTGCCGCGCTGGCTCCTGAACTAACCAGCATTGCTCCGATCAGAGACTTAGCTCTCACTCGGGACAAAGCGATTCTCTACGCCGAAGAGCATGGCCTTCCGATTAAGCAGAGCAAAAAGAATTCCTACTCCGTCGACAAAAACGTCTGGGGAAGAACGGTAGAAACCGGTCCACTCGAAGATCCGTGGAATGCTCCTTTGGAGGACGTCTGGGAATACACGCAGAACCCCAATCAGAGCCTCGCCCCCGAAGATGTGACCATTTCTTTTCGCGAAGGAATTCCCGTTGCAATCAATGGTAAATCTGTCACCCCGCTCGAAGCGATAGCCATGCTCAACACGATGGCGGGGGCTCACGGTGTGGGCCGAGTCGACATCATCGAAGACCGGTTGGTGGGTATCAAGAGTCGCGAAGTCTATGAAATCCCGGGCGCTCTCACCCTCATCAACGCTCACGAAGAGTTGGAAAATCTTGTCCTAGAGCGCGACCTGGGGCGCTACAAGCGCAAGCTCGAAGCGGACTGGGCCAACCTCATTTATGACGGCCTGTGGTACTCCGATCTGAAATCCAGCTTGGACGCGTTCTTTGATCACACCCAGGCTCACGTCTCCGGCGATGTTCGCGTGAGCTTGTTTGCCGGCCAGGCCACCGTCACCGGACGCCAATCGCCAGAGAGTCTCTATGACTTTGATTTGGCGACCTATGACACCGGCGACACCTTCGATCAGTCCCACGCAAAAGGCTTTATCGAGCTGTGGTCTCTGCCGAGCAAAATTTCTGCCAGACGCAACGCCAGAAAATAGGGCGACGTCATGTCGGGGCATACGAATGATGGGGCCCTCTGGGGCGCCCGTTTTCGGTCAGGGCCCAGTGTCCCCATGCAGGCTCTTTCTCGCTCCACTCACTTTGATTGGCGTCTTGTCCCCTACGACTTAGCCGCTACCAGAGCGCACGCAAGCGAGCTTGCCGACAAGGGATTTCTCTCGGTCGCTGATCTCGACACCGTCGGCGCCGAATTGGATCAACTCGGTCACGACTTTGAACAGGGCGCCCTGCAACCGGCAGACTCGGATGAAGACGTCCACGGGGCACTCGAGCGCATTCTGATCAGCAGAATTGGGGATGACCTGGGAGGCTCGCTTCGAGCCGGTCGCAGCCGCAATGATCAAATAGCGACCTTTGTTCGGCTCTACATGCGCGATAACGCTCGCAGTATCCGTCAACTTCTTCTCGAGACCGCGAAAGTCCTTGTGGAGCGCTCTCGTGAAGCGGGGGAGTCAGCGATGCCCGGTCGCACCCACTATCAGCACGCACAGCCCGTTCTGCTTGCCCATTACCTCCTCGCCCATGCCTGGCCACTGGTGAGGAATGTGACCCGGTTGGATGACTTCCTCGTTCGCAATGATGTATCGCCCTATGGAGGCGGCGCACTTGCCGGGGGCGGCATGGGCCTTGATGCGAGCGCCATTAGCGGCGCGTTGGGGTTTTCCTCGGTGAGCTCTAATTCCCTTGATGGGACGTCCTCGCGGGACGGGGTTGCAGAATTCCTCTTTGTCACAGCCCAAATCGGAATAGACCTCTCCCGCATTGCAGAAGACATTGTGGTGATGACATCGAGCGAGTTTGGCTATTTCAGCTTGGATGACGCGTATTCAACGGGGTCGTCGATGATGCCGCAAAAGAAGAACCCCGACGTTGCCGAATTGACCAGAGGCAAGTCAGGCCGCCTGATTGGCAACTTGACCGGGCTGATGGCGACGCTCAAAGCTCTTCCCCTGGCCTACAACCGCGATTTGCAGGAAGACAAAGAGCCGCTGTTTGATTCCGTGGAGACCCTGCACCTCGTGCTACCGGCCATGAAGGGCTTGCTGGAAACCATGGCCCTCAACGTCGAGCGAATGGAGCGCAATGCCACGGCGGGCTTTGCGCTCGCAACTGATGTGGCAGATGTTTTGGTGGGTAAAGGTGTTCCTTTTCGCAACGCCCACGAAATTGTGGGCCACTTGGTGTCCTACTGTGAAGAAAACAACCTGGAGCTTCACGAAGTGTCGGATTCCCAGCTCGCCTCTTTGTCCGCGGAGCTCACTCCCGATGTGCGAGACGTCATGAATGTCAAGGCGTCTTTGGCGAGAAAAGCAGGGATTGGTGGCACCGCACCGCATCAGGTCGCCCAGCAGCGCGATGAACTCCAGCAGCTGCTGGTGAGTCTGTCTGAAAAGTAGTCTCATCGGCCTCTGCAGCACTGGAGGGACACTGTGGTGGCCACGTCCTGCAAGAAGGAGGCCGCAAGGGCACACGGGGTTAGCGCGCGGCGGTAATTGTCCCGGCAGGGAGGGTAGTGGACGAGGCCCCGTTGGGGGCTGCCGAGCAACTGGCCCGGGACACCGCTAGCTGGCTAACCCCCGCACGTGCGCCAAGGCAACTCAGACAACGGGTGGCAGGCTTTTCTTCCTCAATGACGCTCGTGTGTGAGGGACCCGCCCTTCCTGTTGGTTCCCCTGCACCCTGCGGAACTCCTTTGGACCCATCTGCGGAACTTACAAGAGGTCGATACCCTGAGGAGGTGTCTTTACTTCACGAACTCAGTGCCGTTAAATTAGTGGAGGCTCGATCAGCGGGCGAGCTTTCTGCGACTGATCTCGTCTCCCACTTCTTAGAACGTATCGAGCGCCTCAACCCCGACGTGAACGCCGTGGTGACGAGGACTCCAGAATCAGCACTTCAAGCCGCCAGAGACATGGACGAGGGAATCCGCGCACCCGGCCTACTGTGGGGACTCCCCTTCGCCGACAAAGACCTTGTTCACCGTGCAGGAGTGGCCACTGGGGGTGGTTCGAAGGCGCTTTCAGGGGCGCCCGTTCCAGCAACGTCCGACCCGCTCGCGCTCGCTCTTGATGAGGCCGGTGGCATCAGCATCGGAAAAAGTGCTGTCTGCGAATTTGGTCTGACCTCGTACACCGAATCGGAGGTCTTCCCTCCCACTCTCAACCCGTTTTCGCTAGACCACGGTTCGGGCGGCTCCAGTGGTGGTGCTGCCGCTGCGGTGGCTGCCGGGATGGTTCCTTTTTCTCCGGGAAGCGACGGTGGCGGAAGTGTTCGCATACCCGCATGGGCTTGTGGCCTGGTGGGCCATAAACCCTCCCGAGGCCTGATCCCTGCTGGCTCAGGTTTTGATTCTTTGGGGGGCCTTGTTGTTCCCGGCCCGCTCGCGCGGTCTGTCGAAGACGCCGCGCTGCTTTTGGATGCGCTCTGCGGCAGCGCACCGACGTTTCGCGCCACTGGTCAGCCACCCCACCTGCAGTCGTTTCGCACACGGCTGACCACTGCCACGGGGCCGCTGACGATCGGGTTGACCACCGTGAGCCCCTGGGATGACTGGCTCGACGTCACCGTTGATTCTGAAGCCTGCGACGCGATGCATCGAGTCGCAGCGCTTGCCGAGGAAGCGGGTCACACCGTGGTGCCCTGGCAATGGAAACCAATGGCCGGCTATGCCGAAGCTTTTTACACTCTGTGGCAAGCGTCGGCAGCCTCGCTGGAGAGCGATCGGGTCTCGCAAGATCTGGTGGAACCGCTCACCCGTTATTTGATGGAGCGTGGTCGCGCCCTGGGTGCGCGTGACGTGGTTCAAGCACTGGGCGTGTTGAGTAGGTTTGAGACAGAAACCATTAGAGCGTTTTCGCGTTTCGATGTGGTGCTCACTCCGGGGCTTGCTACCGCGCCCCCGCCGATCGGTTTTTATGACAAAAAAGACCCGGAGGAAAACTTTCGCCAGCAGGTTCGGGTGACACCTTTTAGCAGTTTTGTGAACGTTTGCGGTTTGCCTGCCGTCGCACTTCCCGCCGGACGGAACACGGAGGGGTTACCTGTCGGGGTGCACCTCATCGGGGGACCGGGGCAGGACGCTCTGGTGCTGGGTCTGGCTAACGTGCTCGAAGCGCAGATTGGGTGGGCGGGAACCAGGCCAACTATCTGGTGACTCTCGGGGCACGTTGAGTTTCGGAGCCGGCCCCACAGGGTGCTGTGGCTTGGAAGGAGTGCTCCTGCAAAAATCTGGGCTCCCCGTCCGCTGGGTTCGACACTGCTAAGTTATGTGCGTGACAGCCCACGTCCCCATCGTCGAGCAGCGTAACGATTCGTCGTTCCCCACGATGTTTGCTGAACTCAAGTGGCGGGGTCTTGTTCATGTTTCTACAGACGAAGAAGCTCTTAGCGCTGCCCTGGAAGCGCAGCCGCTGACTTTTTATTGCGGTTTTGATCCCACCGCCCCGAGCCTGCATTTGGGCAACCTCGTTCAATTGCTCCTGATGCGTCGACTTCAATTGTCGGGACACCGACCCCTCGCTCTCGTCGGAGGGTCCACCGGTCTTATCGGTGACCCTAAGCCCACAGCGGAGCGCGTGTTAAACGAGCCCGAGGTCGTGGCTGAGTGGGTCGCCAAGCTTGGCGACCAGCTGTCTGCTTTCCTCTCGTTCGAGGGGGACAATGCCGCCCAGTTGGTGAACAACCTCGATTGGACGAAGGACCTCTCCGCGATTGATTTTCTGCGCGATATCGGTAAGCACTATCGCGTGGGCACGATGATTAAGAAGGATGCGGTGTCCGCGAGGTTGAATTCGGATGCCGGTATTTCCTACAGCGAGTTTTCCTATCAAATCCTTCAGGGTATGGACTTCTTGAGACTCTATGAGAACTACGGCTGTGTGTTGCAAACAGGGGGCTCAGACCAGTGGGGCAATCTGACGAGTGGAACGGACCTTATCCACAAAGCTTTAGGGGCCGCTGTCCACGCGATGGGCACTCCGCTCATCACCAATAGCGATGGCACGAAATTTGGAAAATCTGAGGGTAACGCCGTCTGGTTGGACCACGGGCTCACAAGCCCTTTCGCCCTTTACCAGTTTTGGCTCAATACAGACGATCGTGATGTGATTAATCGGCTCAAGGTGTTCACTTTTCTTTCGCGCGAAGATATTGAGCACTTAGAACAGCAACGCGACGAAGCCCCCCATCTTCGGGCAGCGCAAAAGCAGTTGGCCGAGAATGTCACCACCCTGGTTCATGGCGGGGAACAGTGCGCGGCAGTCAAAGCTGCTTCGGAGGCACTCTTTGGCAAAGGAGATGTTCACGGGCTCGATCCGACCACGTTCGAGGGGGCTTTGCGTGAATTACCCCACGTCACGGTCAACCCCGGGACAACCGTCGCTGAGGCGCTCGTGGCCACGGGTCTGTGCTCCAGTGTTTCTGATGCTCGCAGGGCCATCTCTCAGGGTGGGGTGAGCCTTAACAACGAGCCCGTGCGGGGGGAGAAGGACACGGTGGGGGACGCGAGGCCTCCTTTAGCCGCGGGCCTTCTGTTGAAGCGCGGCAAGAAAACGCTTGCTGGTCTCTTTTACTCCTGACCACCTTTGCAGGCGGGGGAAATCCCTGTGTCGGGCACGAATGTCTCCGGGGTTTTGACGTGCTGTCACCCCTCCCGGAAGTGCGACACGCCCGGGATGGCAGGCATTTGGTTGACCCACCCTCGCGCCCTATAGTTATCAAGTTGTCACCACAAAGAATGGCAGGGCCAGCGTGCTCTCCCAGACTCAATCGGAACTTCATCTGGTTCGAATCCCTCCACTTGCTGTGGGGGCAAAGTAGTACTAGAGTAGGGAACCTAACGTTTCACAGCGTCAGGCCAAGATGTTCTTTCTAGAGCAGCATGGTCTTAGACACAGAAAGCTGCGTTAGATCTAAGAACTGGACAGACGTCCGACGCCCCTCGGAAACGAGACACGGAGTCAGCGGCGCCCGATCCTTGAGAACTCAACAGTGTGCACTAAGTCAATGCCAAATATAACCTCCGTGGTGGAAGCAATTCCGCCACAGAGATTCCTTTGGATTAGATGGACAAGTCAGTAGACGAGTCATTTAGTCAGAACAAACTCGCCTGAATCCTCGCGGATTCGGCAGCAAGTCTGTCGGTAGCAATACCGGCTAACAAGCTAATAACGGAGAGTTTGATCCTGGCTCAGGACGAACGCTGGCGGCGTGCTTAACACATGCAAGTCGAACGATGAAAGTGGGAGCTTGCTCCCGCTCGATTAGTGGCGAACGGGTGAGTAACACGTGAGCAATCTGCCCCTGACTCTGGGATAAGCGTTGGAAACGACGTCTAATACCGGATACGAGCTAGAACCGCATGGTCACTAGCTGGAAAGAACTTTGGTCAGGGATGAGCTCGCGGCCTATCAGCTTGTTGGTGAGGTAATGGC
>JBLIEN010000047.1:0-8524 GCA_047633115.1 Pontimonas sp. | reverse complement strand
TCTTCACCTTCGACTTGGCAAAACGCTCTGCCGCCAAGCCAGCTGTAGATGTTGTCAGCGGTCCGGCTGATGCGGGCTTAAACGAAGGCGGTTCCGGGCCCGCTCCAGCGGAGCCTACGAGCAAGGGCTATCAACGCATCGCCACGACTCTTCTTGCGCTGGGCCTCGCGCTCCACCTTCTGGCCACTCTGGCGCGCGGGATTGCGGGGTCGCGGGTCCCGTGGGCAAACATGTTTGAGTTTGGTCTGACCGCCACTGCACTCATCGTCATGGTATTTTTGGGCTCACTTTTTTGGAACGACCACGGCTACCTGGGCGCTTTCGTGTCTGGGTTCGTCTTGCTGGCTTTGGGCATTGTCACCGTTAATTTCTATGTGGACGTGGTGCCCTTGCCCCCGGCGTTGCAGTCGGCGTGGTTAGTGATCCACGTTTTCGTGGCCAGCCTGGCCACCGCGTTTTTTGCCCTAGGCGCCGGGCTCTCCATTTTCCAGCTCATTCGCGCACGTTTTGAGGCCCGAGGGATGGCAAAAGCCAAGTTGATGCGCACGTTGCCCTCCTCGGGAGTGCTCGAATCGCTCGCCTATCGCTTGAATGTGATCGGGTTTGTTCTCTGGACCTTCACCCTTATCGCTGGGGCTATTTGGGCCGAGCGGGCATGGGGCCGCTACTGGGGTTGGGACACAAAAGAGGTGTGGACGTTCATCATCTGGGTGCTGTTCGCTGGCTACATTCATGCCCGAGCAACTCGGGGCTGGCGGGGGTCACGCTCGGCCATTCTTGCGATCATCGGTTTTGGCGCCGTGATTTTTAACTACACCGTGGTCAACACTGTTTTCACCGGTCTGCATTCCTACTCTGGCCTTTAGAGGCTTTCCCAGCACCGGGCGAGGCGTGCGTGCCACCACAGCTGCCGCTCCTCGCTTGCGCGGAGCTCGGTGAGCGCGTCCTGATCCAGTTCGGGGCGCACGACGTCCAGGAACCCCCCATGAGCAACTAAGGGGTGGGTCACGACGTCGCTCGATAAGAAGCGGGCGGTGTCCAATCCTGCATCCAGTGCGAAAGAGTCGGATGCTTCGAGTTCCGCTTGGACAAGCGCCGCTTGGTGCAAACCCACACTCGTTTCCAGGGCACTCGAAATCACCACTGCGAGGCCGGCATCTGTGGCTTTGCCGATGAGTCTTCTCGTGGCGCTTACTCCGCCCAGCGGTTGGAGCTTAAGGATGACCACGTCGCAGGCCCGCGCGTCGATAACGGCATCTAGGTCAGACCAGCGACGGACGCTCTCATCGGCTGCAACCTGGATTCCCAGCCTCCTGATACGGGACCGAATCTCCGCCATGTCTGCGAGCGTGCCAACGGGTTGCTCGACATAGTCCAAATCGAGGTGTTCCATCTCACGAATAGCGTGCTCTGCTTCGTCGACACCCCACGCGCCATTTGCATCCACTCGGATGCGACCAAGAGGACCTAGCGCCTCCCGCACAGCAGCCACTCGCTCGCAATCAAGGGCAAGCGTTGTCCCCGGCCCGGCGACCTTCACTTTGATGGTGTGTGGGAAACCGGCCTCGGTGATGAGCGCCAGCACCTCGCTGGCGGGCACGGCCGGGATTGTGCCGTTGACACGGGCGGGTGCGGGACCCGGCGGGAGGAACGGTGGTGGCTGCCAGCCTTGCTCTAACGTGCTGGCAAGCCATAGGGACGCCTCCGGGTCGTCATATTCCCCGAAAGGACTCCACTCTGCGGGGCCGGAGGGGGCATCGAAAATCATGGCTTCGCGGTACACGAGACTGCGGAAAGGAGTGGTCAGAGGAATCGACACAACGGTCGCGCACTCCACCATGTCTTGTAGCGTCGGCTTCCTCATGCTCCACAGTGTTCCACGACAACCAGGTCGTAGGGTTAGGACATGGTTTCTCGCCTCTCACCGCTCTTCGACGCCGACTATTGGCGCGCGGTGGAAGGCTTCGAAGATTTCACGGACGTGACCTATCACGCCAGTGCAGATGGTGGCAGTGTTCGGGTGGCATTCGACCGCCCCGAAGTGCGCAACGCGTTTCGCCCTCGCACCGTTGATGAGCTCTACCGCGCACTGGATCATGCCCGTCTGCAGCCCACGGTGGGGGCTGTGATCTTGACCGGGAATGGACCCAGCCCCGCGGATGGCGGCTGGGCTTTCTCTTCGGGCGGAGACCAGCGCGTTCGCGGCAAAGATGGGTACCAGTATTCTTCGACCGATGACTCCTCGGGGATCGATTCTGGCCGGAGCGGGCGATTACACATTCTCGAGGTCCAGCGGCTCATTCGGTTTATGCCCAAAGTCGTAATAGCGGCCATCCCCGGCTGGGCCGCAGGCGGCGGCCACAGCCTCCACGTGGTGTGTGATCTGAGTATTGCGAGCCGTGAACATGCTCGCTTCAAGCAAACCGATGTTGATGTCGGGTCCTTCGATGGCGGCTACGGCAGCGCCTACTTCGCCAAGCAGGTGGGGCAAAAATTTGCTCGGGAGGTGTTCTTTTTGGGCCAAGAGTATGACGCTAGTCGTGCACTCTCGATGGGTGCGGTGAACGCTGTGGTTCCGCATGACGAGTTAGAAAAGGCCGCGGTGGAATGGGCGCAGATGATTTTGCGCAAAAGCCCCACCGCAATTCGTATGGTGAAGTTCGCTCTCAATGCCAGTGATGACGGGATGGTCGGCCAGCAGATTTTTGCCGGAGAAGCCACTCGTCTCGCGTATGGGGGGGCGGAAGCCGCGGAAGGTCGCGATGCATTTCTTGGAAAACGCGATCCAGACTGGTCGCCCTTCCCGTGGCACGCCTGAGAGCTCAGCGATATGCGTGAACTCCAGGTGGTGGATGTGGGGGACCCTCGAGCACTGTGGGAGCCGCTCTCGCGAGCATTGTTTGATGGAGGCCCTGCCGTGTTGCCCCGGCCAGGGGGTGCAAAGCTTTCTCACACAGCACCGAGGGAGGTGTCCGATGACGTCGCTCTGGTCCTAGAGACCAGCGGAACCACGGGAGCACCGAAAAGAGTCGCGCTGTCGGCCCGCGCCGTTCTTTCGAGTGCCCAGATGGCAAACGACGAACTGGGCCGCGCGGGAACCTGGCTGCTCGCCTTACCCTCGTATTACATCGCGGGAATACAAGTCTTTGTTCGTGCACATCTCGGTGGGACTGTTCCGGTGATGGTGCACCCCGATTCGTTTTCTTCCACAGCACTGCTGGCTCGTTCACAGGAACTCCTGGAGGCGGCGACCCACGGGGGGTTGTTTACTTCCTTAGTTCCCACTCAGCTACAGCGCATTTTTGATGACGCAGGGGCAAGGCCCCAGCTTCACGAGTTGATGCGAGGTTTTGATCGCATTCTTGTAGGTGGGCAAGCACTGCCCGAAGTTCTCGCTACACGGGCGCTAGACGCCGGTTATCGCATTACGCGCACATACGGGTCTTCCGAAACCGCCGGAGGGTGCGTGTGGGATGGGAGTGCCTTGCCGGGAGTTGATGTGAGCGAGATAGACGGGCGCATCGCTCTGGCTGGTTCGATGCTCGCGCAGGGGTATGTCGACGATTCCGAGAGAACGGAGAAAAACTTCCGCGTGCTGGAGGGTCAGCGTTGGTATCTCAGCGACGACCGCGGTGAGATTGATACACACGGTCGTCTTCATCTTCGTGGTCGCATCGACGACATGATTATTTCTGGCGGGCTGAAGGTCTCGCTGGGAGAGATTGAAAGGGTGATTCACTCCGCCACCGAAGCGACCGATGGCGTTGTGGTCGCCGTCCCCCACGAAAAGTGGGGGCATGTTCCGGTCCTGGTCACGACCCACAGCCTTGATCTCAGCGCGGTGCGAGCCTTACTCGGTTCGGCAATTGGCTCCCAGGCCCGCATTGAGCGTATTGTTCGACGCGACGTCGTTCCCCTTCTTGATTCGGGTAAACCTGATCGCCTGGCAATCGCGGCTATGGCGAAAGAAGGCGGGCATGTCTAAAGCACCCTCAGCTGTGTCCTGGCGCGACTGGGTCGCTGGGGCCCGTGTGCGAACACTGCCCTTGGCTTTTACGCCCGTGATTTTAGGCTCTGGTTCAGCCTGGGGGTTGGGATACTTTGACCCCGGTCTGGCCGCATTGGCTCTAGGAGTGGCGCTAGCGCTGCAAATTGGCGTCAATTTTGCCAATGACTATTCCGACGGAATTCGGGGGACGGATGACCATCGTGTGGGGCCAGAGAGGCTGACCGCCTCGGGACGTGTCGCCCCCGGCTTGGTCCTCAGAGCGGGCTTGATTTCCTTTGCGCTCGCCCTTACCGCAGGCCTCGGGCTTCTTTTAGCGGCCCGCGCCGGTGTTCTTGCCGAGCGTGGGTTTGTCGCCTGGTTCGTGGAGGTCTGGGTCATCCTGGCCATCGGCGTTATCGCGGTTATTGCGGCCTGGTTTTATACCGGAGGGTCTACGCCCTATGGATACAGTGGCTGGGGAGAGCTGGTTGTATTTGTTTTCTTTGGCCCCGTCGCGACACTCGGAACTGCGTGGGCGATGGTGGGCTTTGTCCCGCTCGAAGCGGGCTTTGCTGGTGCAGGGGCAGGATTCTTTGCCTCAGCAGTCTTGTTGGTAAACAACATTCGCGACATTGAGCAAGATCGAATGGTGGGGAAGAAGACTCTTGCGGTGAAACTTGGCCTGCGTGGGAGCCATATCCTCTTGTTGGTGTTGCTGGCTCTTCCCTACCTGATGGTGGGAATTCTCTCGTTGGCGTTCTTCTGGGTTCCCGTCGTCTACACCACAACGCTCATCACACTGTGGGTTCTCGTCCAGGTTTTCTTGGCCAAGTACCCTGCTGACCTCATCAAGGCACTGGGGACGCTAGGGCTTAACGCGTTGGCTTATGCCTCAGTCTTGGCTTTTGCTCTCGCTTGGTGAATCCCAGGCAGCATCTTCACTTTCCGCGTCGGGGTCCACTGGAGCTTTTTTGATCATGCGTTTCCTCATATCGGCGGCCAGGTCCTCGCGTTGGCGGGATAAAAAAATATAGGACACAGCGAAAGCGATGACGGTGGCAAAAAGGGCGGCCACCCACCACACGACGTTCAGAAGCATGAGAGCTGCGAACAGGAGCGCAAAAAGCCCAAATCTGAGAACGCTGTAGCGAATCCATCTGATCACGCTCACAGTCTAGGCACGTAGGATTAGAGAATGGTTCGCTGGATAGTTATTGGTGCGGTAGGCGCTATCGCTTTCACCATTTATGCGCTTGTGGATTTGTTTATGACAAATGCCCCCAAAATCAGGGCTTTCCCCAAACCTCTCTGGATTGCCGTCATTGTGCTTTTACCGGTGATCGGTCCACTGTTGTGGCTGTTGATTGGAAAATCACCACCCCGCGAAGCTCGTGGTGGGGTCACGAGGAAAGCGCCGGATGATGACGCATCCTTCTTGGGCGGCCTGGACCTGGAGTCCTCCACTGAGCGCATCAATCGCTTAGAAGAAGAACTTCGAGCTTTAGACGATGAAGATTCTGGCACCGCTGAAGGCGATGCCACAGACCAGGACTCTAAGCCTCCTTCAGCATGACGTCCTCGCCGGCCACCGAGTGGTCGAGAGCATTTTTTGGCGCGCTCATCGCCCAAGGAGTGCGTGACGTGGTGGTGTCACCTGGAGCCAGGTCTCAAGCTTTAGCGCTGGCAGCCTTGGAATGGGAACAGTCTGGTGAGCTGAACGTCCACGTAGTGATTGATGAACGAAGCGCGGCGTTCAGGGCGCTCGGGCTGTCGATGGAGTCGCAGGTCCCCGCCGTATGTATTGCCACATCGGGCTCTGCGCCGGCACACTATTACCCGGCGGTAATGGAAGCCCATCACGCCGGGGTGGGAATGATTGTTGTCTCTGCAGATCGCCCCCACGAGCTCCAAGGTGTAGGAGCAAATCAAAGCACACAGCAGAGCGGCCTCTTCGGCTTTGCTGCGCCGAGTTGGGATACCGAGGCAACCGGCACGGATGACGCTCGCACCGCTCGCGGCGTGGGCGTGAGTGTTGCGCACCATGCGGCAAGGTTTCGCCCCGCGCACGTCAATGTTGCTTTTCGCGAGCCTCTGAGTAGTTCTGAGCCCACAGAATGGGCGCCTCCACGGCCGATAGAAGACGAGGCAGGAGACAGGGAGAAGACTGTGCTGTCTCTCAGCGCGGAACCGGGAACTCTCGTTGTTGCGGGACACGGCGCGGGCGTGGTGGCCGAAGTCCTTGCTGTTTCTTTAGGGGCACCTTTAATAGCCGAGGTGGTGAGTGGATCACGTTTCGGCCCTCACCTGGTGCTCGCCTATCGCGAAGTTCTTAATCAAGCAGAGCTTCCTGGACCCGTGCACAGGGTTATCACCGTGGGGCGACCCACGCTGTCTCGCGAGGTGTGGGCAGTGTTGGAAAATCCTTCGCTCGTCCACATTGTGGTCCGAGGGTCAGAAGCCTACGTCGCAAACCCCACTCGGGAGGCTCAGATCGTTGACAGTATTGATGTTTCCAGGCCCGCCACGGCAGAACAACGCAGTCAATGGGTCAAGCCTTGGGTAATGGCAGCGAGAAAACTCTACGAGGCGACCCTATCGACTGTCCTGCCTGCTCGACCGGACTGGGGCTCGGGAGATTCTGATGGTTCGGGGCCGCCCAGTGCTTTCGCTCAGCAGGAAATGAACGTTCTTCGGAGACCTGTCACCCGACCCGAGTTGGCCCTTGCTGTGTGGGAAGCATCGTGGCCTCATGATCGACTGGTCTTGGGGGCATCGCGGATGATTCGGGAAATGGACCAGATTGTGGGGTCCAAAAACATCCGCGTTTATTCCAATCGGGGTCTTTCTGGAATTGATGGCACCATTTCCACGGCCAGAGGAATTGCCTCTGCAGCTGCGCGCGCCGGCGCGAGCGGCGTCACCAGAGTTGTTTTGGGGGATCTAGCTTTTCTACATGACGCCGGTTCATTGCTCGTGGAGCCAGGTGTGGAAGACCTCTCTCGAGTTCACCTCTTTGTAGCCAACGACGGGGGAGGGACCATTTTTGACGCGCTTGAGGTGAGTAAAAGCGCGCCCCAAAAAGTGAGAGATCGCGTACTGTATACGCCACAGGAGGCGGACTTCGAAGCTCTAGCAAAAGCCTATGGCTGGGACTATGTGACAGTGAACACGAGGGGGGAACTTTCCGATGCGCTGGTGAGAAGCGACGCCAGGCTCATTGTGGACATAGCCCTCCAGCGCTAGGCCGAGGCCGCTTCGCCCCCAAAGGCGGCGAGGATGGGCCGGAACTTGAGCCTGGTTTCTAGAAGCTCGCGTTGCGGCTCGGAATCTGCCACTATTCCGGCTCCGGCATAGGCCGTGATGTGGCCCTCGGAGGACCATTGCGCGCAGCGCAAAGCGATTGACCACTCTCCGTCACCTCGCTCATCCATCCATCCGACCGGCCCGGCGTAACGGCCGCGGTCGAAAGGTTCCAGTTCGCGGATGATCCTTTGGGCTGCGGATGTCGGTGAGCCGGCGACCGCAGCACTGGGGTGAATGGCCGCCACGACGTCGAGGCTGGACACTGCCTCGGGCAACGTCGCCTCAATATCGGTTCCTAAATGCCAGACGTTGGCGAGCTTGACCGTAGAGGGCTGTTCGTCTGCCACCACGTGGGGGGTGAGAGCGGACAGTGAGGACAGAACGCTTTCCACGGCAAAACGATGTTCGTCATTGTCTTTGGGTGAGGTCACCAGCTCCTCGGCCAGCGCTCGGTCTTCGAGAGGGTTTTCTCCCCGCCTGCTACTGCCGGCAAGAACTTTCACCCTCAACCGCCCGGCATGCACCTTGGCCAACGTTTCTGGTGTTGAGCCCACAAGGCCGTCGATAGCGAAGGTCACACAATCTGGGTAGGCCTCGCTGAGTCGCTCGAGAGCCCCACGCCAGTCGCTGATGCCAGGAGCATGAGCAATGAGTTCGCGTGCCAGGACCACTTTGTTGGCGTCACCTTCTCGAAGCCGAGAAACCAGATGGGCTACTTTGTCAACAAAGTCCTCCTCTCCTACGAGGCCGGGAGCCCAGGTCAGCGGAGCGAAGGTGTCTGGTCTGGACGCCCGCGGCGGGAGCGGTTCCCTTGACGCTTCTGCGAGCGCGATATCCGTGCGCCACGACACGTCTCCCGCTCGCCCGATGACGACCTGGGGGACGATCATGACGCTGTCTTGGGAAGAATCATCGGCAAAAGTGAACGTTCCGCAACACACCAGCCCGGACCCGGGAACAGCAAGAGGGTTATCCACCCGAGCCGACGAGACGAGAGACTTCCAGGCCTTGGACGCTTCCTCGAAGCGACCGGGGCCCCTGAAACGCAAGCGTAAGGCTTCGCCGAGCCCCACGATTCCTTGCCCCAGACGTTGCATCACCAAAGGGTTCTCGGCACTCACCCAGTCGATTAGTCCACCTCGGTGTGTCATCCGCCTTGTGGTTGCCACCAGCGTGGGGAGGTCAACCTTCTGGCTCATGATGCCAGGCTATATCTCCGGGGTGATGGTGCGC
>JBLIEN010000046.1:0-8627 GCA_047633115.1 Pontimonas sp. | reverse complement strand
ACGGCGCTGATCGGTCAAACTGTTGGGTCCCAGGTTTTGGTCTCTGTTCCTCCCACCGAAGGATATTCGCCGGGAACAGCACCCTCGGGTGTACCCCCGGGTGCGACCCTGGTCTATGTCTTCGACATACTGGGCGTGACGAACTAACCTCACCTCCCACGGCTTCAACATAGGATGGCTCCGTGAGTAGAGCGAGTGAGAATGTCCACCCTGAAGATCGCCTCTTCCACCTCATTTTGGCTTTACTGTCGACGTCCTTTGGCCTGACCAAAAACCAGATACTCCATAGTGTTCGCGGCTACCGAGAAGACACCGAAGCGGGAGTGATCAGAGAAAGTCTGGAACGTCGTTTTGAACGCGATAAAGACGCTCTTCGCGAATTAGGAATCCCGCTTGACGTCACCATCCCCCCGGAAGACGATGGCAATAACAAAAACAGTCTGTATCGGATCCCTAAAGGCGATTACGATCTGCCCGAAGACCTTGAGTTCACCCCCCGCGACGTCGCTCTGCTAAATCTTTCTGCCGCACTCTGGAGGGAAGGCTCTCTCTCCCAGGAAGCGCGCATCGCTCAAGTAAAGTTGGCGTCTTTTGGCGTAACCATGACCGAGTCATTGGTCGGGTATGCACCGATAATTTCGACCCGCGACCCGGCGTTGGCCCGAGTGCGAGATGCCATCGAGGTGAACGTGACTATCGGATTTGAGTACCTCAAACCCGGTGACTCTGTGGCCACCTCCCGAGTGGTCTCACCGTGGGCGCTGGTGAACCATGAGGGCCGCTGGCATCTTTACGCCCATGAAACTTCCAGTGAAAAAGCAAAAACTTTCTTGCTGCGTCGGATTGTTTCCCCGGTAAGCCTCCTCAAAAACCCCGCAGCGCCAACGTCTGATGACATTGCCCAGTTGGCTATTGAGGGGCTGGAAGAGGTCTACCAACACCAGGTGGCGACACTGGTGGTTGTAGCCCCCTCCGATGCGTGGAGCATCCTCTCCGCCAAGCGTGACACCCAGGCATCGGGAAACACCCTGGAGGTTCACTACACGGACCTCGATATTTTTGCGAATGAACTGGCGGCACTCGGCAACGATGTCGTGGTGCACGCCCCGACCGAGCTGGTTGACGCTGTAGTGGCTAATTTGAGAATGTTGGTGGATCACCATGGCGGCTAAAAAACCGGTGAACACCGCGCGCGACAACCTGCTGTTGCTTCTGGCGTTAGTGCCTTTTGTTCTTGATAGGCAAGAAGTATCTGTCGCGGAGGCGGCAGCCCAGTTTGGGCGTAGTGAAGACGACATTATCCGGGCCGTAGAACTCATTGCGTGTGCCGGTGTCCCCGGGGATAGCACGGCGTATTCCCACCTAGACCTTTTTGATATCGACTGGGATCTGTTTGAAAACGACCGTCGCATTACGTTTTGGAATACGGTCGCACTTGACCACAAGCCCAGGTTTTCTGCCCGGGAAGCGTCTGCCCTTCTGGCAGGGCTCCAGTATCTGTCTCACCATCCGGCATATTCCACCCGAAGTGATGTGGCCGACGTGATGGAAAAACTCCGCCAAGGGTCCGGCCGGGGCCCGTCGGGGCGCATCGCTATCAGTCAGCCTGCAACCAAAGCGCACCTTCAATTGCTCAACGATGCCATCGATTCTCACGTCGCCATTGAGACGATGTATCACAACAAACGCGGTGAATCGGGGCGTCGCACGATTGATCCCTGGGTTTTAGAATCTCGGGACGGCACCTGGTATCTGCGGGGATTTTGTCACACCAGACAGGCCGTTCGCACTTTTCGAGTGGATCATATGGACACCGTGGTGGTCACCAACACACCTCAAGCAGACCGCAGCGAGGGTCTGCGCGAGCTCTCCCCAGAGCTTTTTCAACCCTCGAGTGACGACATTGTGGTCACTCTCGAATGTCACATCAGCGCCTTGCCCCTGATTGCGGACTACCTCCCGCGGGGGATGAAAACCCCTGGAACAGGGGAGCGCGTCAGCCTTGAGATTCCTTTTGCTCACTACGGCTCGCTGACGCAGTTCATGGGGACCTTCTCCCACCTGGTGAAAGTGACCGCTCCACCCTCGGCCAAAAAAGCCGTTTCTGGCTTTGCTGCCGCCGCTTTAATGGCCTACTGAGAACGGGGTTTCCCAGGCCCCGGTGCTACACTTTTGCCTACTTACAAGCCTGGGAGGGGTCGCCATGTCGGGAAATCTGGGTGGTTGGACTGGAATAGTTCTACTGGTCGTTGTTCTGGTGTTGTTTGGTGCTCCTAAGCTTCCGGGTCTGGCCAAAAGCTTGGGCGAATCGCTCAAAATATTCAAGCGTGAAGTGCGCCCCGGGAGTGATTCACCGGAGCACGATGACGCCGCAGCGGGGTCCGAAAGCTCTGAATCCTCCCAGAAGTAGTTGTGGCGAGGGTGGGCCGGAGGTCCTCAGAGGGTCGTATGTCTCTGGGTGAACACCTTGTTGAAGCGCGTAAACGCTTAGGCATCATTGGGCTATCTGTCGCCGTCGCGGCCATCGGCGCATGGTTTCTTGCCGATCCTGTCTGGGCTGCGTTGAGCGCTCCCGTGCTGGAGATTGCGACATCGCGCGATCGCAACGCAGAAATAAATTACACCTCGGTGACCGAGGCCTTTGATACGAAGATTGCGATTGCCATCGTGCTGGGAATCGTCATGGCAGCACCGGTATGGCTGTATCAAATCTGGGCATTTTTTGTGCCCGCACTGATGCGCAAAGAGCGCCGGTACGCGCTGGGGTTTTTGGCCAGCGCCGTTCCCTTATTTTTTGCCGGTGTTGCGATGGGGTGGTGGATTTTGCCCAACGTGGTGGTGCTCCTCACCGGGTTCGCCCCTCAAGAAACCGCCACTTTGCTGAGTGCCAGGGTGTATCTGGATTTCTCGCTAAAGTTTGTCCTCGCCATTGGCGTGGGGTTTGTGTTGCCCGTTTTTTTGGTGCTGTTTAACTTTATTGGAGTGCTGAGCGCGTCAAGCATCATCAAAGGTTGGAGATGGGCCGTCGTCATCATTGCTCTCTTCACCGCACTGGCCACCCCCGCAGCCGACATTGTTTCCATGGTTCTGCTGGCTATTCCCATGATTGTGCTGTATTTTCTCTCCGCAGGCGTGGCGTGGCTTCATGACCGTCGCGTTGCTAAACAACTCGCTAAGTTAGGATCCGGCACCTAGTCCGAGGCTTTTATGACTGACATTTCTCCTGCTGAACGATTCCGCGTGTCACAAGCGCGTAAACACAACCCTTTGCTCAGCCATTTTCGAGAAATCCAGCCTTTCGATCTGGATTCTTTTCAAATCCGAGCCTGTGAATCCGTGGAGGCGGGAAGAGGCGTCCTGGTAGCCGCGCCGACGGGCGCAGGAAAAACGATTGTGGCAGAGTTTGCTGTTCATCTCGCCATGGCTCAGCCCGACGTGAAGGTGTTCTACACCACACCTATCAAGGCATTGTCGAACCAGAAATACACCGAACTGGTCGAAACGTATGGCTCCGATGCTATTGGTTTGCTCACCGGGGACACGAGCATCAACCCTCGCGCCCAAATCGTCATCATGACAACCGAGGTGCTGCGCAACATGCTGTATGCCTCCAGTGATCTCCTGGAAAACCTCAGCTACGTGGTGATGGACGAGGTGCATTACCTCGCGGATCGTTTTCGAGGTGCGGTGTGGGAAGAAGTCATCATCCACTTGCCCTCCACGGTCCAGGTGATTTCGCTGAGCGCCACCGTGTCCAACGCAGAAGAGTTCGGGGACTGGCTGCACACCGTCCGTGGCCACACCGATGTCATTGTCAGCGAAGAGCGGCCGGTGCCCCTCCACCAACACATGATGTTTTCGCACAAATTTTTGCCGCTGTTTGCCAAAAAAGATGCCTCGACGGTCGTTAATCCCGAAGTGGTCCGTGCCGCCCAGTTGCTCGGGCGCGGGGGAGCGCATCGATCACGTTCTCGCGGCGCGCCCCGATACCAACGATACGAAGACCAGCGCCACAAGGTCTATCGCTCGGATGTGGTGGAACAGCTCAATGACGAAAGTCTTCTTCCCGCCATCTTCTTCATCTTTTCTCGCAAAGGCTGCGACCAGGCTGTCACCCAGGTATTGCGCAAAGGATTGGCGCTAACGAAGGAATATGAACGCGATCGGATACTCGACATCGTGGAGGAGCACTGCGACCGACTCGACGACGACGATCGTGACGTTTTGGGCTATCACGAGTGGCGCGATGGCCTTCTGCGCGGGGTGGGCGCCCACCATGCCGGAATGCTTCCGGTGTTCAAAGATGTGGTGGAGGAACTTTTTCGGCAAAAACTTCTCAAAGTTGTTTTTGCCACCGAAACCTTGGCGTTGGGCATCAACATGCCCGCCCGCACGGTGGTACTCGAGAAGCTCGAGAAATTCAATGGCGAGTCTCGAGTGCCTATTACCGCGGGGGAATACACGCAGCTCACGGGCCGTGCCGGGCGCCGCGGAATTGATGATCAAGGCCACTCGGTCGTCATCTGGCAGCCCGGTATTAACCCCGAAGCTGTCGCGGCGCTCGCGTCGAGGCGCTCCTACCCGCTGAAATCAAGCTTCTCCCCGACCTACAACATGGCAGTCAACCTGATTGCCCGGTTTGGTGTGGAACGCACCCGCACCATCTTGGAGTCCTCTTTCGCCCAATTTCAAGCGGACAGGCACGTGGTGGAGCTTGCCCGAAGCGTGCGAAAGAACGAAGAATCTCTCGAAGGTTATGTCGAGGCGTTCACCTGCCACCTGGGTGATTTCGCTCACTATGCGGAGCTTCGTCGAGAGCTCAGCGACAAAGAGCGGGAAAGTGGACATCGATCCTCGCGTGGCTCCACAAAAGCGGTGGATACCGAGGCGGTCGACACTATTCGCTTCGCCCTTCGTACCCACCCGTGTCACGCATGCGCAGATCGCGAAGCACACGCCAGGTGGGCGACACGCTGGTGGAAGCTGGAGAGAGAAACCGAACGCACCAGACGCCAGATTCGCCAACGCACCGGCGCTATCTCCGTCGTGTTCGAACGGGTTATGGCGGTGTTATTCCAAGCCGGCTATCTCAAGGGGGAGGGGGAGGCACTGGAGCTCACCTCTCACGGAGAAAGTCTTCGACGTATCTACGGTGAACGCGACCTGTTGGTCGCAGAATGCTTACGACGACAGGTGTGGATGGAACTCGATGCGCCAGAACTGGCTGCCATGGTCGCATCGCTGGTCTACGAACCTCGTCGCGATGACACACCCCTGCATCCTCAAGACCTCCCGGGTGGGAAGTTCCCTGACGCCTTGAACGCCACGCAGCGCCTTCAGACAAATATACGTGGGATTGAACACGAACATCAGCTCAGTGGGGGCAACGATATTTCCGCCCATCTTGCGCTCTCCGTCTACCGATGGGCTTCCGGCAGGCGCTTAGAAACGGTGCTCGATGGGCATGACATTCAAGCCGGCGACTTTGTGCGCTGGTGCAAACAAATCATTGACGTTCTTGACCAGATCGTCACCGTCGGAGTGGGCCCCCTTCACGATGTGGCTCTTGACGCCAGAAGCCGTGTATTCCGAGGAGTCGTCGCCCTCAGCAGCGTCGCCTAAGCTTCCAATCCCATGACTTTTCGGCCCGATTTCCTGCGTTCACCTCGTGACATCCGGGGCGTACTTCCTTTTCCCGTTGCGATCGCCCTCGTCGTTCTTGCGGGATGGATTCTCGATATGGGGTTCCCTGATCGCGATTGGTGGCCCTTAGCGCTGGTCGGAGCCGGTCTCATGATGCTCAGCGTGCGGGGGATGAGCCTTCCCCGAGCGCTCCTGCTCGGAGCCCTCGGAGGCTTGAGCTTCTATGGCATCCACATTTGGTGGCTCACGGTCTATCTGGGTTTGGTTCCCTGGCTGGGCCTCACCCTGTTGCAAGTGGTCTTTTTCTCTCTAGGGTTAGCCCTCATTTCTTTGGTGTGGCGGTACGCCTCAGCCCAGTGGACCGGGCTTGCCGGTCGGCTCGTTCTCGTTCCCGCTCTTGTCGGGGGAGCGTGGATGGTCAGAGAAGCGGTCTCTAATGTGTTCCCGTGGGGTGGTTTTGCCTGGGCTCGCTTGGCCCACAGCCAATCAGAAAGCCCGCTTGCGCCCCTGGTGGCGTGGGTGGGAACCAGCGGGATGAGTTTCCTCCTCGCCTGGCTCGCGGCATCTGCCATTGCGCTTATGACAGAGCGGCGCATCGCCAGCGACGCCGCCGCCTCTCTAGGAACCGCGGGGCTCGTCGCGCTGTTGGTGTGGCCAGCATGGCCTGTGGAGGAACAAGGCTCCCTTCGGGTGCTCGCCGTTCAAGGCAATGCTGATGCGGGACTGTTTGCCCAGTACGACCGGGGAGACAATCTGAGCGATCATTACCGCGTCAACCGCGAACTTTTTGGACAAGAGGTCGACGTTGTTGTCTGGCCAGAGAACGCCTCCGATATCGATCCTCTCCGCTACGCAGAAGCGGCAGCGGTCGTGTCTGAGGTGTCTCGCGAAATGAACGCTCCGTTGGTGGTGGGCGCAATCACCAAAGACGGTGACGAAACCTTCAACAGTATTTTGCTGTGGGAATACGACCAGGAACTGGGGATAGGGGTCTCCCGTGACCAGTACGACAAAATCCACCCGGTTCCGTTTGCGGAATATCTTCCCGCGCGAGACTTTTTCACCCCGTTAGCTCCCTCACTGTTTTCGATGATTCCCCGGGATTATTCGTTTGGCGAGCGCGATACGGTGTTTGACCTCGAGGGAACTTTCACGGGCGTCGCTATTTGTTTTGACATTGTCGATGACAACATCGTGTGGGCCATGATGGACGAGGGCGCTGACATTATTTTTGCCCCCACCAACAATGCCGATTTTGGTCAGACCGATCAAAGTGTCCAACAACTCGCCATCGCTCGCCTGCGAGCCATTGAGACTGCTCGCAGCGTGGTGAACATTTCTACCGTGGGAACCAGCGCCATCATGGATCCACGGGGGGTCACTCTCGATCGACTTCCGACCTACACGGAGGGATACATGCTAAGAGATGTTCCCCTTTCACAAACCGTGACGCCCGCGACTGTGCTGGGGCGCAGTCTCGAAACGACTCTTGTCGTTTTCACTTTTTCTGGGCTCTTCATCGCTTTTTTTGACCCCGGGGCTCGGCAGCGCCGGCGCGAAACACACTAGAACGACTAGGGCAGGTTGCGCCTCACCTCGACGGCGAGATCTGCGCGGTCGGTGACGATCGCGTCTACGCCCATCGACCATAGGCGCTCCATATCTTTGACCTCGTTAATCGTCCACACGTGGACTTCGAGACCTTTGCGGTGAGCAAGGCGAATCATGCTCGGCGTGACCAGAGCAAGACCCGCGTGAGCGGGGGGAATCTGAAGGGCCACAATGTCGCCAGGAAGCTTCCAGGAACTGAGCGGGAGGCCCATCCAGCTAATAATCCGCCCGGCCATGACGTGGCGTGATGTGGCGCTACTGACCACACCCACCAGAGCGTGAACTGCCCGCGCTCTGGTGTCTTCGTTAAAGGATGTCACCAGGATGCGATCAACGGCGCCTGCGCTCATCACGGCGTGCACACACGGGTCCACCACGCCAGGAATTTTAAGGTCGATGTTCCAGCGCGCTTCCGGGAATGTGTGCAGGGCTTGGGTGAGTGTCGGGAACCCTTCGCCGTGGCCTAAATCCATGTCAGAAAGTTCCACAGCCGTGAACTCAGACACCAGGCCCGAGCGATGGGCTACTCGCTCTAGGTCTGAATCGTGGGCGATGATGACCACCCCGTCTTTGCTCAGGTGCACATCCGTTTCCAGGATGTCTGCCCCCGCCTCCAGGGCGGCACCGAAAGCACCCAGGGTGTTTTCGGCGTGGTGTGTCGCCAGGCCGCGGTGCGCAATGACGCGGGGGGGAGTGCCGTCTAAAAATGCCACGCTCGCCCCCTGTGTTCTCGCTTGGGTAAGTATAAACATGCGAGCCAGACCTACTCGGTAAGCTTTCGGGATGACGTCACCACTCACCTCTGACCAGCTCACCGGCGCCCGCGTCCTCGTTACCGGATCTTCCCGGGGGATTGGCGCGAAAACCGCTGAGTATCTGGCTTTGGCGGGAGCGTCTGTTGTTATCAATTACCGCAACAAAGCACAGCGCGCCGAGAAACTTGTTGCCGATATTGGTGCGAGCGGGGGAAAAGCACTTTCGATTGGGGCTGACCTCACCGATTCTTCTGATGTTGCGAACATGATTACCCAGATTAAGCAGGAGTGGGGCGGTCTTGACATCCTCGTACTCAATGCGTCCGGCGGCATGGAAGCAGACATGGGCGAGGACTACGCCATGAAGCTCAATCGCGATGCGCAGGTCGCCATTCTCACCAGCGCCTTGCCCGTGATGCAACCGGGTTCCCGGGTGCTGTTTGTCACCAGTCATCAGGCCCACTTCATTAGAGAGGCCGACACGATGGCGGAATATGTCCCTGTTGCCCTCTCTAAGCGCGCAGGTGAAGACGCTTTGCGCGACATGATCGAAGACATGACGGACCGAGGCATTGGCTTTGTCGTGATCTCTGGGGACATGATTGAAGGAACAGTGAC
>JBLIEN010000045.1:0-8650 GCA_047633115.1 Pontimonas sp. | reverse complement strand
TTTAGTCTGCCAGTGCTTCAGCGATCCGGGTGGCGTTCGTGGTCATCATGTCGATGTACGTCTCTGCCTCTGAACCGGGTCCCCCCAGGCTGCCTACAAATACTTCCTTCACAACGACGCCGCTCCCTACTTCATCGGCGAGGACGGCCAGAATATCGGCGTTGGCAGCCTGATTCCCAAAGATCGCGCTCACTTGAAGATCCTTGATCACTGACACCAGGGTTGCGAGGTGTCGGGAATTGGCTTCCCCCAGGGTGGAGCCCCCCGGGATCACAACACCCACGACCTCAAAGTTGTAGCGATCGGCAAAATACGCCAATGCGTCGTGGTCAGTGACAAGGATACGTCGCTCCGGAGAGACGGCCGAGAGGATCCTGATGACGTTGTCCTCGGCCACCCGAATCTCCGCGCCAATGCGCTCGCCGCAGGCCACGTAGTTGTCGCCGCCCACTGCACCAAGCCGCGCGCCGACCAGTTCGGCCGCGGTTGCCATCCGATCCATGTCGAACCAGAAGTGAGGGTCGAGGCCTCCATGCCCGTGGTCATCGTGGTCATCGTGGTCATCGCCAGTTTCCTCCTCGCCCGCGTGGTCATCGTGGTCAGCGTGGTCATCGCCAGTTTCCTCCTCGCCCGCGTGGTCATCGTGGTCATCGTCCGACTTGCCAAAAGGCAGCGGATTGACTTCGGCCGCTACCTCGAAGATGGGGTTGCCGTCCGCGCTCAACGTCTCAAACGTAGAAACAAGACCTTCCTCCAGCCCCAGGCCATTCGCCACTATCAGGTCAGCCCCCACCATCAGCGCGACTTGCTCCGAAGACGCCTGGAAATCATGAGGATCTACCCCGATGGGCATCACCACAGAGAGTCCTGCGTCTGTTCCCGACACGCAGGTAAGGATGTCCCGCACCACACTGCCCAGAATGGTGGTCGTTGTAACGACAGATAGTTGCTCGGGTTCAGGTCTCTCAGGTAAGGCAGTATCGGAGCTGCCGACGCACCCAGTGAGAGCGAGCAGACCAGTAAGGCCGAAGGAGACGGAGGAAAATGCCGCGATGTTTTTCATAAGCGCAACTGTACGCGTTAATGATAATGATTGTCAAAATCAGTCAAGCAGAAGGGCTGGCTCCTCCATCACGCTCGCGACATCTGCGACGAAACGGCTGGCAACATCACCGTCCACCACGCGATGGTCAAAGCTCGCCGCCACCGTAGTGACCATTCGAGAGCGCACTTCGCCCTCCACAATCCACGGCTTTGGCTTGATCGTCCCCAGCGCAACAATGCTGACCTCGCCAGGGTTCAAAATGGGCGTACCGGTGTCCACACCAAACGAACCCAGATTGGTGATGGTGATGGTTCCTTTACTCATATCTTCCGGAGAAGTCTTGCCTTCTCGGGCCGTCACCGTCAGTTGCTCCAGCGCAATCGCGAGTGCGCGCAAGCTCAAAGTGTGGGCCTCTTTGACGTTAGGAACGATCAAACCCCGCGGGGTCGCTGCCGCGACACCCAAGTTCACGTAGTGATGGACGATGATTTCATCATCCGTCCACGTGGAATTGACCATGGGGTTTCGTTGTACCGCCCAAATCATGGCTTTAACCATCACCAACAGCGGCGAAACCTTGATGTGAGCGAAATCAGGTGACGCCTTGAGGCGCTTCACGAACTCCATTGTTCGCGTGGCGTCAACATCAACAAACACCGACACATGAGGAGCAGTAAACATACTCTTGACCATCGCCTGGGCAATAGCCTTGCGAACACCCTTGACCGGGATTCGGTCTTCGCGAATTTCCGGCCAGGCCGGAGTTTCCAGGTTCTTGAACACGGTGGCCTGGTCGGCGTGTCGCACCACGTCTTCGCGGAGGACCTCGCCCGCCACACCCGTGGGGCTCACCGCATGAAGATCAACGCCTAAGTCCTTGGCCAACTTTCGAATCGGCGGCTTCGCCAGAACGGGTGTTCCCTCTGTTATCGGGACGTCGGCCGTTACTGGTGGCGCAGAAACGACGGGGCCTGCTTCCGAAGTCTTGACCCGGCGACGGCGGGACACAGACTCTGTAGCGCCTGTGCCATACCCCACCAAATTTTTCACCGGAGGTGTCTCCTCGTCGCTACTAACAGTGCCTGCAACGTCGGCCACCGCCTCGGTGACGCCCGTATTGGTAGGCACATCAGGACCCTCTCCGTCAACGGAGATGATGGGAGAGCCGACCAAAACGGTGTCCCCTTCTGCAACCAGAAGCTCCCGAACGATTCCCACAAACGGCGAAGGCAGCTCCACGAGTGATTTGGCTGTCTCAATCTCGCAGACCACCTGATTAATGGCGACCGAGTCGCCGGGCTTAACCCGCCACTGCACGATTTCGGCTTCGGTCAAGCCCTCACCCACATCGGGGAGAGGGAACGTGAAATTCACCACAGTGACTCCTTATCCTTGGCTCATCAGTACGCCAGGCTTCTGTCGACAGCCTCAAGTACGCGATCGGCATCGGGCAAATACTGATTTTCCAGGCGCGACGGGGGAAAGGGCGTATTAAACCCGCTGACCCGCAAGACGGGAGCCTCCATAATGTAGAACGCTTTTTCAGTGAGTGTTGCCGCAATCTCGCTCCCCACGCTCGCGTTCTCCGGTGCTTCTTGGGCCACGACCAGGCGCTTGGTCTTGTTCACCGAGGCCACAATGGTGTCGTAATCGAGGGGAGACAGTGACCGAAGATCAATAATCTCCGCGCTCACACCCTCACGTGCGGCAATCTCCGCCGCCTCGTGCAACACGGTGACCATCGCACCGTGACCCACAAGTGTGACATCGGTGCCCTCACGAACAATACGAGCCTTATGCATCGATGCGCCAGCGGCCTCTCGATCAACAGGGCCTTTATGCCAGTAGCGGCTCTTCGGTTCCAGGTAGATGACGGGGTCAGAAGACGCGATGGCGTCTTGAATGAGCCAGTAGGCGTCGTGGGGGGTTGCGGGCGAGACCACACGCAAGCCCGCTGTGTGGGCAAAATACGCTTCAGGGCTCTCTTGATGGTGCTCCACAGCACCAATATGACCACCATAAGGAATGCGAATAACCACGGGGAAGCTCTGGGTGCCTTCATGGCGGGCGGTTTGCTTTGCCAGCTGAGTCACAATCTGATCAAAAGCGGGATAGAGAAACCCATCGAATTGAATCTCGCAGACCGGGCGATAGCCGCGCATGGCTAATCCAATGGCGGTCCCCACGATTCCCGACTCCGCCAGCGGAGTATCCACAACACGGTTGGGACCAAACTGCTTCTGCAAACCCTCGGTCACGCGGAACACGCCACCGAGCTGTGCGATGTCTTGGCCCATCATCATGACCTTGTCGTCGGCTACCATCGCGGACTTCAGGCCCTCATTGATTGCTTTAGCCATGGGAAGCTCATTCATTTATGCTTCCTCCTCAAAGGACTCGCCATACTGCTTCAGCCACGCTGCTTCTCGGGTGATCACTGAGTGGTCTTCGGTAAAGACGTTGCGGAAAATGTCCTCTACAGGCGGATCCTCGATTGCGAGCGTCTTCGCGCGGATATCCGCAGCGTAATCCTCAGCCTCTATTTCAACTGAGTCGAAGAAGGACTTTTCAACACCGAGCAGCTCCAAGTGGTTCTTCAAGCGATCGATCGGATCGTGGGCTTGCCAGAACTTCAACTCGTCCTCGTCGCGGTACTTCGAGGGATCGTCGCTGGTGGTGTGCGCCCCGATGCGGTACGTGAGCGCCTCGATGAAATGCGGACCCTGTCCAGTCCGTGCTGCATCCATCGCCAATCTGGTTGCGGCGTAGCTCATCAAGACATCGTTGCCATCGATTTGAACGCTGGGAAGACCAAAACCAGCAGCCCTTTCATACAGCGGGGTCTTGGACTGGACCCGCACCGGCACAGAGATAGCCCAATGGTTGTTTTGGAGAAAAAACACTTGAGGCGTCTGGAAGCTCTGAGCAAAAATGAGAGCCTCGCTTGCGTCACCCTGGCTGGTAGCGCCATCGCCTAGATAGACCAGGACAGCCTCGTCCTTGTCAAGATCGCCACTGGCACACGCCCCGTCATACCCAATCCCCATCGCCAAGCCCGTGGCATGCAAGGTCTGAGAAGCAATAACAAGCGTGTACAAATGAAAGTTGTTGGTTTTTTTGGGATCCCACCCGCCGTTAGTCACCCCGCGCAGCATGCGGATGATGTCAATGAGGTCCAGGCCGCGAATGTAGGCAACCGAATGTTCACGATACGCCGGGAAAATGTGATCCTGTGCTCGACTAGCAAAAGCTGAGCCCACTTGGGCCGCTTCTTGCCCAATGCTTGGCACCCACAGCGCCATCTGACCCTGTCGCTGAAGGTTGCCCGCCTCAACGTCGAAACGGCGCACCACGCTCATGACGCGGAAAAACTCCCGAAAGTCCCCTTCGTCCAGGTGAGAAATCGCCTGCGTGTACTTTTCAACACGTTCGTCTTGCACCAGCGCGCCATCTTGACCCAGTAGCCGCAGGGTCGCATCCGTATATGGCATGCGTCTAATCTAGCGGGGGCTCTTTCCTGGCGGGACCAACGGCACTAGACAAAAGACCCCCTTGCCCGTGCACTGGCTCCCACAAGGCGGTGGCAATTTCTCGCCTGGGCGGGCATAGTTGGGGGATGCTTCGTTTTATCGTTCGTCTGTTGGTTAACTCCACCGCCCTCGCCGTAGCGGTTTGGGCGGTCCCTGGACTCACCATGCTTGCCTACGAAGAAGGAGCCCCTGCGCTCTTTGCCGGTGGTCCCAGCATCCCTCTGCTTTTAAGCTACATACTTTTTGCTTTCGTCTTCGGTCTCATCAATGGGATTGTGGGAAACGCGATTCGCATTGTCGCCTTCCCCATTTACATACTCACCTTGGGTCTCATTTCTCTGGTCATCAACGGCGTCTTGTTGTTACTGGTAAACCTGGTTTCCGAGGCTCTCGGATTTGGTCTTTTTGTCGAAGACTTTTACTGGGGCATCGTCGGGGCTCTCGTCCTGAGCCTCACCAGCTGGATTATCGGCATGATTTTACGCCCGCTGGTCAAACAACGCCGCTAGGTACTCGTTCTCGTCGCAGAAAAAAACCGTGCGGTCGCAACGCCAGAACTTTTCCACTGCGGGAGGGAATTGCGCACGGGTGACGCGTCAATGCGTTCGGCCGTCTCCCCATAACGGTCCCGGGCGTGCGCATCGGCGATATCCAGCGGTGCCGCTCCACTGACGGTCTCCACCCGAGTTATCCCCGATGGTTTAGCGGCGCCTCCGAGCCCAGGAACCACATCATCCGTGTGAGAAATAGCGAGAGCCGGATAGCTCCCTCGAAGGGGTGCGGTTCCCAAGGGCGCCCCCACAGTCAGCAAACTCGTGGTTGCGTAGAGACCAGACTCAGCAAGTCTGGCCGCTATAAGTCCTCCTTGGGAATGACCGACGAAGCTCACCCGATCGCCTGGTGCGACCCCGGCTTTCCTCATCGCGGCTTCCACTGCCACGAGTGATGCGGCAGAGATCCCTGCGATAAGCGCAATGTTGCTTTCCATATCAAACGGGTCCTTTGACGTCCCCATGCTCCAGGTTTGTGTTCCCGCCAGATACACATCGGTCTCGTCGGCCCCAGACTCACCCAGGAACGTTTCAATTCGAATAGGAGTGTCTCCCTCCGGGATCCGCGACACCCGCGCTTCCAGGCTCACCGCACGCTCCACGGGCTCGGTGTGCTCATGGGCAACCTCACGTACATCGATGACGTCTGCACTGGTGTCGCCCAGTGCGGCCTGACCCGCTTCTGCCATACCCCAACTGCTAAAGGGCCTGGCGGGATCGCTTCCCCGCATTGTCACCGCGATGAGCGCAAGCAGGCGATCTCTTGGAACCTCCCACGCTTGCACACGAGCACGTTCTTGGTCTGCGGTGTGGTGTGCATACTGCTTAATCTCATCGCGCAACCATTGCGCGTCTCCCACTAGGACGTCGAGTGCGGCAACCACAGGCGCCAACGAACCCGCCGGGGCGCTGCTGAGCGCCTGCGTGAAAGGGTCTCGCTCGGAGACCGTAATGTGCGCCACGCTCTCACGGAGGTTGCGCAGCTGCACTGCATACCCTTCCAAGTGGGACGCCAAAGACAGAACGTAATCTTCCGACACCCAGAGGGTGCCAGGGGTCGTTATCGATAGCTCATCACTCACAACAGCTCAGTCATTAGCGATTGCGAACCCTCGGTATCTGCCCACAGCTCGAGCCTTCGCGCGACGACTCTCACCTCTTCTTCCATCTCCCACAGATGCGCTTCGCAACGATCCTTGGCGGGAGACCGCCACTGGGTGCCGAGGCTCTCCGTTCCCATTGCCGCCGCGAGCCCCCGCAGCCGGGAAGCGCATTCCCGTGCATGAGCAGCGGCGCTCGTTCCTAAGAGTCCCCCCACCCGGTGCATCTTGGCGCTCTACGCCAGCGGAAATGGTCGGAAAGATCTGGGAAGAGGGCACGGCGGAGGAGCCGGGCTAGGTGGACAGCAAAGAATAGGGAACAATGGTGTTGTAAATATTTTAGATCGGAAGGTGACCATGTCAGGCTTGGGCCACCAACCCTTGAGCCCTCTCGATGGCCGCTACCGCGAAGCCACCCAAGACCTCACCGAGTATTTTTCTGAAGCCGCTCTCAACCGCCAACGGGTTCACGTTGAAATTGAGTGGCTCATCACCCTGTGCGCAGAGGGTGTTGGCGGCTCACGCCCATTGCCTATGTCCACCGTGTCGGCGCTCCGAGCGGTCGTCACCACTTTCGGTTCTGCTGACCTGGAGAAAATTGCGGCCTTCGAGGCCACAACAAAACACGATGTCAAGGCCATCGAGTATTTTGTTCGCGACGTCTTAGTCGAGCACGCGCTCGAAAACCTCGTAGAACTGGTGCACTTCGGGTGCACGAGTGAAGACATCAATAATGTTTCCTACGCTCTTCTCACGAGAGACGCGATGTCCCGGGTGTGGTTCCCCGCTCTTGGCCGAGTGACTGCACGTCTCACCGAGCTTGCCAAGGACTGGCGCGGTGAGCCCATGTTGGCTCGCACCCACGGCCAGCCCGCCACACCGACCACATTTGGGAAGGAACTCGCTGTCTTTGTTCACCGTCTTCGCAGAGTGGCGAAGCGCCTCGACGCGATTACGTTCCCTGCAAAGTTCAGCGGTGCCACGGGAACCTTCTCCGCTCACAGTGTCGCTGAGCCCACCCTCAACTGGCCCTCGATAAGTAGAAATTTTATCGAAGGGTTGGGGCTCGAGTGGAATCCACTGACAACACAAATCGAGTCTCATGACGGGATCTCTGAGCTCTTCCAAGGCGTGTCCCACGTCAATCGTGTACTGCACAACCTCTGCACTGACATCTGGACCTACATTTCTCATGGTTATCTCACTCAGATTCCCGAACCTGGTGCGACAGGTTCCTCGACCATGCCTCACAAGATCAATCCCATACGCTTTGAGAACGCTGAAGCGAATCTTGAAATCTCGAGCGCGCTTCTCGATTCCCTTGCTTCCACTCTGGTGACATCTCGTTTGCAACGCGACCTCACGGATTCCACGGCCCAGCGCAACATCGGTGTCGCACTGGGCCACTCACTGCTTGCGCTGGGCAACCTGTCGAGGGGCCTTCACGAAATCGCTTTGAACCGGGAGGTGCTTGCCGCCGACCTGGACGCGAACAACGAAGTTCTCGCCGAGGCGATCCAAACGGTGATTCGGGCGGAAATAGCCCGCGGCAACTCTTCGATAACAGACCCGTATGCCGTGGTGAAAGAACTCACGCGGGGCCGTCGGGTAGATCGGGCTACGGTGGCATCCTTTATTTCCGGACTGGATGTGTCGGCAGAAGCCAAGGCGACACTGTCAGGCCTCACTCCCGCGCTATATGTCGGCCTTGCGTCCGAGCTCGTGGACTTTCTCGAATAAGGCTTAGTCGTTACCCGTTTCCGGTTTGTCCCACTCCCCTTCGGGCTTCTTATTGGGGCTCATTGCTAGGACCATCATGGCAAGTCCCAAAATAACGACGACGAATACGCCCCCCGCAATCACACTCGCGACAACAAAGTCTCTGGTGACCATAAGGAAGATAGCGCCCGCAAAGAGTGCGACTACCCCGGAGAGACCCACGTATTCCATAGGACGCAATGAACTAAATGCTGGAGACTTGCTCATCGTGCGAGTCCTTCCCTCGTCGATTGATCCACACTCTTGTGGCTGATGCCCGCAATGCCGAGGTAGACACCCAGCACGATAGCCCAGGCTCCTAGGAACCCCACAACTGCCACGCTATCCCCGCTCTGGGTAAGCACCGCCAAGGCCAATACGATGCTCAGTAAGCCCTGGGTAATCCAATCCCGGCGAAGAATGTCCTTCTTCGGCAGGCGCGTCCCCGCAAAAGTCTCCGCGCCGCCGATCAGTGTCGCCCACACCACGACAGCCCACAGAAGCACGGCGATGCTCCCCTCGGACATCACTACCGCGATAAGTCCCACAACACCGGACACGGTCGCCTGAAAAAGATGCAGCCCACGGCCGGGGTGGCTTCTGTCCAAGGTCAACGAGAGCCCGGCTAGGGCTAGGGCGCTCACCAGAGCCGTGATGCCCAGCGTT
>JBLIEN010000044.1:0-8770 GCA_047633115.1 Pontimonas sp. | reverse complement strand
GTCCCAGCGAGCAACTCATACATCACCACACCCAAGGAATAAAGGTCCGTCCTGGTGTCGGGCTCATCACCTCGGGCCTGTTCTGGGGAGATGTACAGCGCCGTGCCCAGGATAGATGTGGTTTGTTCCAGAGTCGCTGTGGAATCTGTGACCGCCCGGGCAATTCCGAAATCCATCACTTTTACGTTGCCATCGGGAGTAACCATAATGTTCGCAGGCTTGATGTCGCGATGCACAATGCCCGCTTTGTGGGATACCTCGAGGGCTGTCAGCACACCATCGACAACTTTCAAGATGTGGCGCTCTTCCAATTTGCCTTGGCGCATGAGGTCGCTGAGCAGATGGCCCTCGACGTGTTCCATGACGATGTACGGGGTGGTGCCTCCCACCGTCCCCGAGTCCTCGGGCCTGTTCATCTCATCCCCGGCGTCGAAAACGCGAACGATAGAGGGATGAGACATTTTGGAAGCGGCCAGCGCTTCCAAGCGAAAGCGATTCCTAAACGAAACATCCGAAGAAAACGTCGACTTCAAGACTTTGATGGCTACCCGCCGACCAAGTCGAGCATCGACGCCGAGATAGACGTCTGCCATACCGCCACGGCCGATCAGGTCGCGAACCTCATACCGCCCGCCTAAAAGGCGAGTGGTCCAGGGGCCTGGAGAAGGTTGGGTCACAGGGATCCTTTTGTCATGAGTGGCGGTTTACCCGATTATTCTACGGGTGGGTCTTCGGCGACAGGCTCCGCGGGTGGGTCCTCGGCGACAGGCTCCGCGGGAGTGATTGTGAGAGCCAATTCGGTGGACAGCGGAGAGGAGAGGCTCCCGCACTTGACCAGGTAGCTGGCTTTCAAGCTTTCGCCTTCTCCCAACATTACGTTCACCGCCGTTTGTTCCGGATCCAAAACGGTGGCCCCCTCGTTATCCAGGATGTCCCCGCCGACTATTTGCAGGGTGTAGCTCACGAGCGGAAAGCCAGAAGGACACTGTGCGTAGCCGGGCCACTCCAGCACAATTTCTTCACCTGGTTCATACGGCCCACCAGCAGGAATCACCATGATGCTCCTGGGCTTGGGGGGCTGAGGAATAGCGGCGTAAAAGTACACGGCGATCAAGGTGTCCTGAGCAACTACTCCTTGAGGATTCACCCGATAGGCAGTGGCCACTCGATCTGGGGCAGGCGCAATGTTGCCAGTAATGGCGTCAACGCGGAGGCCTTTGGCGGTGAGGACTTCCTCTACCTGAGAGCGGGTCCTTCCAACGATTTCCTGCTCAGTCACCTCCACCGTGACTACTTCCACCGGAGAATCAAGGGGCACCTCGGCGATAACCGAAGGTGCTACCAAAGGGATCTCCGGATCGACAACAACGGTAACGATGGGACTCTCGAGAACACTTTCCTCAGGAGTCTGCAGAAGAACGGTTAAGGATGTGGCAATGAGGGCCAGTGCTACCGCCGCACCCACGCCCCCAAAAATCCAGAACTTTCTCCCCAACTTAGGGGGGGACTCTTTCAACTCCCGCAGACGCGCAGACGGACTCGATTCAGGAGACGCTCCTTCAGAACTGCTGGGGCCCGCGGGAGAAGGAAAGAGGGCTAACGCTGCCTCAATATCTCCTCGGGCAAGAGCGGATGCGGCCAGGGACAGGGCTTCTGCTGAGGCGGGTCTACCCTCGGGTTTCTTGGCCATGCATGACATCACCAAGGCACGCACTTCTTCAGGAATTGAGGAAGGAAGCGCGGGGGGCGCTTCCTTGATCTGAGCCAGCGCAATGGCCACTTGGGATTCTCCGCGGAAAGGTCTTTTTCCTGCCAGCGCCTCATACGCCACGATTCCCAGGGAGTAGACGTCGGTCAACGGTGACGCAGGTTTTCCTCCTGCTTGCTCCGGCGCCAGGTACTGGACGGTCCCCATCACTTGGCCCGTGGCCGTGAGGGGAACTTGGTCCGCGAGGCGCGCGATACCGAAATCTGTGATTTTGACCGTGCCATCGGGAGTGATCAGGAGGTTACCTGGCTTGATGTCTCTATGCACAAGGCCGGCTTGGTGGGCGGCGTACAGGGCTGCCGCGGTTTGAGCCACGTAGTTCAACACTTTCGTGGCGGGCAGAATCTTTTCTCGATCCAAGACGCTACTGAGAGCTTCTCCAGGAACAAGTTCCATGACCAGGTAAGCGCTGCCATCCTCCTCGCCATAGTCAAAGACGTTGGCGATGCCTTCGTGGTTCACCAGGGCTGCGTGCCGGGCTTCCGCCCGGAACCGCTCCCGGAAACCGGGATCACCCATGTACTCCTCTTTCAAAATCTTGACCGCCACGGTGCGGCCGATAACCGAGTCGTTGGCCTTCCAGACCTCGCCCATGCCACCAATAGCGATGCGGGAAACCAGCTCATATCGTGAGCTGAAGACTTGACCAGCGGTGGGCCTCATTACCTGATCACCGCCTCGAAGATGGCTTTTGCAATGGGAGCCGCGACTGCGTTACCGGTCCCGTCAGGACGGTGACCTTCCACAGCGACCGCGAGAGCAATCTGCGGGTCGTTTGCGGGAGCAAACCCGCTAAACCAGAAAGTTCGGCCATCACCAATACCCGTTTCTGCTGTCCCGGTTTTCCCTGCAACCTGCTTACCGACGATACCGGCATTGCCCGCCACACCTCGCTCGACGTTGCCGACCATCATGCGTGTCAGTTCGGACGCTGTCTTTTTACTCAGAGGGCGGGAGTACATCCGGGGCTCAAACTCCTGAACCACCCGCAAGTTGGGCGCCAGGACTTCGTCCACGAGGCTCGGTGTCATCACCGCGCCGCCGTTCGCCACGGCAGCGCTCACCATGGCGATTTCCAAAGGTGTTACCCGCACATCAAATTGACCGAAGGAACTCAGCATGAGCTGGGCTTCGTCCATTCCGCGAGGGAAAACACTGGGGGTAACAGTGAGAGGGATTTCTAGGGTTGCCCCAAAGCCGAAGTCTTCCGCCATCGAACCGATAGCTGCCTCACCGAGCGTGACACCCAATTCCGAGAAGGGGATATTGCAACTCAGCCGGAAAGCGTCTTCAAGCGTGACGGTGTCACCACCACCGCACAGTCGACCACCAGAATTCTTGATCACGCTGGTGCTCAAAGGCAAGGCCAACTCGCTGGGGTTGGGAAACTCGCTCTCGGCTGTGTAGTCCCCGGATTCAAGCGCCGCCGCCATCATCAATATCTTGAAGACACTCCCTGGGAAGTACAAGTCACCCGCAATCGCTCGGTTTGCCAAGGGATTGAGGGGGTCATCTGACAGTTCGATGTAGGCATCAAAGACAGAGGAAGAGGAGTGGGAAGCTAGCAGGTTGGGGTCGTAGGAGGGTTTGGAGACCATCGCGAGGATACGCCCAGTCGACGGCTCTAAGATGACCACCGACCCGCGGTGATCCCCTAGAGCGTCCCACGCAATCTGCTGAATGCCGGGATCCAGGCTCAGCATCACGCTGGCTCCTTGGGGGGTGGAGCCGGTGACCAGCGCTCGCAACTGTTCCAGCAGCTGCGAGTTCGCTCGCCCTGCCAACAGCGGGTTCATCGCGCTCTCGATTCCCGCGTTACCTTGATTAAGCGTGTAGTAGCCGACCACAGGGGCGTACATTTCCGCATAGGGGTAGGTGCGGAGGAACTTAAACTGGTCATCCACGGGAAGAGATTCTGCGACTGGAATTCCCCCAGCAAGGATCTGGCCACGCTCAGCGGAGAAGCTTTCATACAGCTTTCTCACGTTGCGATCGTCATCGGCGATCTGTTCCGCGCCCAGCACCTGCGCGTAACTGGTGGAGAAAAACAAGAGGCCAAACATCACAAGGACGGCGATTCCCACGCGGCGCAGCGGGGCGGTCATGCCCTCACCCCCGCCTCTGCTCGAACAGAGGCTCTCGCGTCATCGCTGAGCCTCAAGATCAACGCCACGATAATCCAGTTTGCTACCAGCGACGACCCACCGGCGGCCAGAAAAGGTGTGGTCAATCCGGTCACAGGAATAACTCGAGTGACCCCGCCGATCACGATGAAAACCTGCAAGGCGAGCACAAAACCTAAGCCAGCGGAGAGGAGACGCCCGAAATCGTCCGTACCAATAAAACCGACGCGCAGTCCCCGGCTGACCAGGAGTACGTAGAGCGCTAAGAGGGCGAAGATTCCGATGATGCCGAGTTCCTCGCCTAACGCGGCAACAATGTAGTCAGAGTTAGCCAGGGGCACAAAAGAGGGTTGGCCCTGGCCCAAACCCTGGCCGACAAAGCCTCCCTCGGCGAACCCGAAAAGGCCCTGGACAAGTTGGTAGGAGCCGCCAATAGCGTTGTACACCTCTGGGTTGAACGAATCTAACCAGCCCGCGATGCGCGCTTGCACGTACCCGATCTGGCTTCCTGCCAGCAAGGCGCCCACGAGAAAAAGGCCTCCGCCGAGTCCCAGCCAGAGCACGCGGTTTGTGGCCACATACAGCATCGCCAAGAACAGACCAAAGTAAAGCAGAGAGGTCCCCAGGTCTCCCTGGAAAACCAGGACGGCCATGGCAATGCCCCAGATCGCGAGCAGCGGTCCCAGGTCGCGGACTCGCGGCCACCGGATACCAAGAAATGTATTACCTACGGAGCGCAGGCTTTCCCGCGCCGTCATCAAGTAGCCGGCGAAAAAAACCGCCAACGCGATTTTTGCAATCTCGCCGGGCTGGAAAGTGATCCCACCCAAGTCGACCCACAAGGTTGCGCCATTCACGGTGCGACCAATCCCTGGCCAGAAAGGCATTGTCAGTAACACAATGCCCGCCACCATGGCCGAATAGCGGTAACGCAGGAGAGCCCGATAGTTGCGCACAACGAGCAAGACCGCAATCGCGATGACGAGCGCCACTGCTGTCCATGCCATCTGTCGGACACCAGCGGCGCCCCAGCCGGTTGCGCCCGCCGCTAGATCGAGCCGGTGAATCATGGTGATGCCAAGCCCATTAAGCATGGTCGCGATGGGGACAATAAAAGGATCGGCGTCTCGGGCGACCAAACGCAGCGCGAGGTGAACGCCGAGAGTAAGCCCGGCGAGCCCGGCCCCATAGGTCAACAGGCTCCAGTCCAGTTTTCCAAGTGCCCCCCACTGCACCAGGGCCAAGGCTAACGCGCTTAAGCCCAGGGCCATGATCAACAGTCCAAGTTCGATATTCCGAAGTTTTTGTGGCATCCTCACGCGTAACACCACTCGCCCGGCAACAGGAGATACCGGAGGAACAGCGGGATCATGGCTAGACAACGTCTACCTCCTCAGCCGTTCAACAATGCTCAGCGCCTCTTCGAGTGAATCAGCTGGAATCGCCGCGCGAAGACGTTCCTGTTCGAACGGTAGGAGGGCCTCAAGGGTAATAGTGGTTTCTTCGTAGATCGAGGAAAGGCCAAAAGGGCCGACGTTTTCTGGAACACCGCGATAAATAGCAACGACATCGTTGCTTTCTCCCACAAAGTACCGCGTCTGGGTCCACTGGTAAGCACCCAGCGCAGCACCCACCAAGGCGCCGACAATGACCATGCCGGAGAGGGACCAGACCACGCGCCGTCGAACCAGGCGTCGACGATCTTCGCGTATGAGTTCGTCGAGATAGTCCTCCTCAGGTTCAAAATGCTCATCCGCAGGTGGCAGCGCACGAAGAGGATGCAACAGCATCGCTGGCAGCGCTGGTTTTCTGGCCAGTGGTCCGGACTCATACGTCATCGGACCAGCTGCAGCGCCGACCATACGCGGCTCCGCAGGAGGAGACGTGTCATGATCCTCGGATACGCGGACAATCACCACAGTGACGTTGTCAGGGGCACCCTCGTTCAAGCTTTGGGTAATCAGCTTGTGGCAGGCAAGTTCCGGGTCATCAACGGTGAGCAACGTCTCTGCCATATCGCGTTCGGAGACGTAACCGCTCAAACCATCAGAGCACAACAACCACTTGTCGCCTGGTTGGGTATCCACGATGTGAGTGTCAATATCCGGCTCGGCGTCAACATCCCCAAGCACCCTCATCAACACACTTCTGCGAGGGTGAACGGCCGCCTCTTCTGGGGTGATGCGACCACTGTCTACGAGCCGCTGAACGAAAGTATGGTCGGCGGTGATTTGCTCCAGGACACCTTCGCGCAGCCGATAAATTCGTGAGTCACCGATGTGAGCGACAACCATGGAGGAGTCCACTCGGATCATGGCGCTCACCGTGGTTCCCATTCCAGTGAGCTCAGGATGTTCGACAACCGCTTTTGTTAACTCCGAACCAGCATCCAGGATGCTGCGAAACAGTCCCTCTCTGGCCTCTTCAACACTCGCGAAGGGATGATCAAGAGCGAAGAGGTGCTGAACCGCGATAGCGCTGGCAACGTCGCCTCCTGCGTGACCGCCCATGCCATCGGCCACGACATACAGGTAGCGGCCCACAGACCCAGAGTCCTGATTACTTGCCCGAATCTTGCCGATATGGGAAGAAGCGGCACTCAGAATATTGTCAATAGCCACGGGTGTCACCGGCGCAGTTCAAACGCGCTCGTGCCAATCGTGACCGGGGTGTTCAGCGGAACTGGGGTGGGAATGCTGACCCGCTTGCCATCGACAAACGAGCCGTTGGTGGAATCCAAGTCTTGGATCATCCACTGGTCGTTCCAGAGCATTAAGCGCGCGTGGTGGGTGGACGTGTTGTCATCGCGAATGACCAGTGTGGAGTCGCCCGAACGGCCAATAGTGAATTGCTCTTCGGGAACCAACTCCAGTGACAGACCTTCTTTAGGCCCGGCGGTGACAAGGAGGGTCGCCGCAACACCGCTAGGGACAGATGGTGAGGGAGAAACGGGCTTAGGCGCCGGTGTTGAAGGGCTGGACACTTCGTCAGATCTCATTCTCGCTGGACCAAACAAGTCGGTGCGCAAGGCATACACGATGGAAAAAACGAACGCCCAGAGCAACCCCAAAAACGCGAGTTGGAGCACGAAGAGGGTGAGTTCACTCATGGTGTCTCCTCTTCGGGCGCATAATCAAAGTGGGCGAGAGCGTGGTAAGACTCTTCAGCCTGAGGAACCACCTCAAATAGGATACGCGCCTCACCGATGCCGAGGGTGCAAGCATCTGGCAAAGCGGCCCTGATGACATTCTTCCCCTCGAGCGTTGTGCCGTTGGTGGATTCTAAGTCGACGACTTCGGCGCGCTTGCCATTCCATCGGATTTCACAATGATGTCTCGATACCCCTTTGGCTACAACGTGAATATCGGTGTCTGATCCGCGTCCCATAACGGTGGAGCCTGACACCAACGCGTAGGAAACGGAGTCCCAGAGCAACGTGGGAACCCAGACGACAGGGCCTGGCGGTGCACTGCGAACATCGAGCATTCCCTCCGATAAGTCTGGGGAAACTGTGAGTTCCAGCTCCACAGGGCGGGCAAAAGAATACCCCTGACCCTTGGCGTAGTGGCGCAGTACCTGAATCATTTCCTCTCGGAAGCCGGACCCCAACACCGAGAGGCGCTCATGGTCTGACGGCGCCAGGGCTACCTGGTACTGGTGGGGGGCCAAGATACGCGTTCGCGACATAATTTGGGCCCGGGCATCGATTTCGTGCTTCAGGGACGCGACGATCTCAGCAGGGTGAATTCCACTGGCAAACGCCTTAGCGAAGCTACCGCCCACGAGCCGTTCAACACTTCGTTCGAAGTTGTCTAAAAATCCCATGTGGCCCTCCCGGGGATAGCGACCATACCTGTATCGGATGGTAGCCCGGTTCGCTGGGCGCGGTGTGATGCCATGCCCTCACGGAAGGACTTGCCTGTGGTAATCTCAGCGAGTTGATGGGAAACCATCATTGCGCGGGTGGCGGAATTGGTAGACGCGCTGGCTTCAGGTGCCAGTGCCCGCAAGGGCGTAGGGGTTCAAGTCCCCTCTCGCGCACAGAATGAGGACCCGAGCGACTCTTCTGCTCGGATGCTCCACTCATGAAGCCGCACCAATCAGAGATAGATCGGTGCGGCTTCGTGTGGCTCATGCCACGATTACCTATCAATACGCTCCTGACCGGCCGCACCCTCGTTGTTCAATGAGCGAGGTTGATTTCCGTCGGCTCACGGAATCTAGGTAAACCAACCGGAGGAGAAATAAAGACGCCAGAAATCACCGCGCGCACGGTTATTATTCTCGGCACCGCTCTGGGCGGAATTCTTTTGGCAGTTGGCACCACAACTACGCTCTTACTGATCCTTTACGGCGTGGTCCTTGGTTGCCCGACCTGCGGCCGAACGTATGGCGGCTGAGCCTGGAATTACGGAAGTAGCCGCGTTGAAACCGCACAGCATTGCCACGGCGCCCCAAAGTTCACGAACGTCCCAGAAAGAATACGGCTACGGGGCGAGGCGCTCCCGCGGAAGTTCTCGGAGCTTTGCTGTTGCCAGGCGGTGTGGTGCGAAGGCCCGCACCCTCGTCGGCAGCACGGCTCTTGCCCGGTACACGAAATCCGACAGCACGATTGATGTGCCAGCGGATGCTGGTTTTTCATACCTCTGGGGCGGACCAAAGGCCTCTGGCTTGTGGGGAAAGCTTCATATTCTTCTTGCTAACGTGAGGAGGGTCCGTGAGGGGGTTAATGTGCCAAGCTCCAACTTCAAAGTTCCGAGTGTGACCTATAGTCACTGTGCAGGTGCAGCGACTACAGAATTCTTGTCGCTCAATCCCATTACAGATGTCAGCGCCACGCTCCCGGCAACAGCTCAGTTCACGGTCAGCGAGGCGGACT
>JBLIEN010000043.1:0-9099 GCA_047633115.1 Pontimonas sp. | reverse complement strand
AGGCCCACCGTCGCCATCAACACTGTGACCCGATCTTGCCTCTCAGACTTTGGTACACCGCGCAGTTTGGACACTGTCTCGATATTCTCCGACACGGTCTTGTGGGGAAGAAGCCCCCCACTTTGCATGACATAGCCGATGGAGCGGCGAAGCTCAACCGGGTCACGCAAGGAGACGCTGGCGCCGTCGATGCGAACTTCACCCTGAAGGGGATCCACCATTCGGTTGACCATCCGAAGCAGGGTGGTCTTCCCACAGCCGCTGGAGCCGACTAAGACAGTAATGGAGCCGGTGGGAACAACCAGAGAAAAGTCTTCGACGGCTACGGTTCCGGAAGGGAACTCCTTCCTTACGGATTCAAACTCAATCATGGGAAAAGTCTCCAGGGTGGGTTTCGTGCGGGGATGACCCAGTGAACCAGGCCCAGCTGAGGAAAGCAGAAACGGCGGGTGACATTCTCACCCGCCGTTGCGAAACCGTAGTGTTTCTAAGTGCGATGTGTCAGTGGGTAACGTCTTTCACGGCCAACACAGCGACGCGCTTGGCTTCGCTAATCAATGAGGCTTCTCCGCGATTGCTGTGTAGGAAAGCGCGGCCCAGAAGGGCATCAGCTACATCGACAGCGGTCTCCACGGAAAGCCGGGCCCCAGAATCTAGACGAATCCCGGTCCGCTTTTCCAAGTCCTCGCGAATGACGCGAGCAATCTCGGCGTTGCCGGCACGAGCCCCGACGGCAGGGCGGATATCTAAGACATCCCCGACGCGGAGGGAACGAAAACCTTTTTCGCTGCGAAACAGCCCGGCTAGTGCCTCTACAGCAACATCCATCGAGCTTTCCAATGTGCCTGATCCGCCGGCACCAAGTTCGATGGAAAGCACCTCAAGTGCTCGGTCCAGGTTCCTCGAAGCTACAGACTGCAACACCGCAATTCGGTCAGGAAAGTATCGATAGACCGTACCGATGGAGGCGCCTGCGCGCTCAGCAACCATGGCAGTGGTCAATTGCTCGTAGCCCAGATCGTGCATCGTTTCGCACGCCGCATCAAGGAGAGCGTTCACTCTCGCAGCGCTCCTGGCTTGGACTGGCTCCACGCGAATAGGCGCTGAAGCCCTGGCCAGTAGTGGTTTTTCTTCGACGCTCATAATCCTTACGCCCTTTCGATTCGCGGGTACGAACCCTTTTAACTTGTAGCCTCACCGCAGTTTTAGACCAGGTGCCTAAGGCGGTGAGTTTTTATTTAGCTTTTCTCTAGTCCAACATCATATAGTGAACCTGTGGCCTAATTGGCTCTGCAAAACTAGTAACTGTGGATAAGTACCCCCAGGGAGTTGTCAGTGAATTACCTGTGAAGGCGCACGGTGCGTCTATAGCTGAGGATTGGCTCCATTCATTGCGCGCCCGAATAGCTCGACGGCGTGGTCATCGCGAACACATTGTGCCTCTCACCGGTTACGGCACCACCGAGTCCGTCAGAATTCTCTGCAGAGTTCTCCTGCTCAAATCTCGCCCCACCATCACCGGAGCTCCTCGGAAGGTGCGCGGTTGGCGCAGTTTTTTGGGCGCTCCTGTTGCGGGAGCTACGGTCACTCTCGAGGCCAAAGGTCAATCGCTCACCCTCACCGCTGATCGTGGCGGCGTTGTCGACACGATGATTGCGTTGTCGCTCACGCCTGGTTGGCATACGTTCGACTTGAACAGCGTGGACTCCTTGCAGGTGAAAGTGAAAGTGTTAGTGGTCGCTGCTTCCACCACGACGGGCATCATCTGTGACGTCGATGACACCGTCATGGTGACCGCTTTGCCCCGGCCTCTGCTCGCGGCCTGGAATTCTTTTGTTCGCGACGAAAATGCTCGCCGGCCGGTTCCCGGTATGGCCGTTCTTCTAGAGCGACTCACGAAGGCCTATCCCGATGCGCCCGTGATTTATCTGTCCACCGGCGCGTGGAGCGTTGCCCCCACACTGAGCAGGTTTCTCTCACGGCACCTCTACCCCCTGGGAGCATTCCTGCTCACAGACTGGGGGCCCACCCACGACCGGTGGTTCAGGAGTGGCCGCGAGCATAAACGCACCAACCTGCGCCGCCTGGCCCAAGAGCTCCCGGGTGTGAAATGGATCCTAATCGGAGACGACGGCCAACACGACGAGGCGCTTTACGGCGAATTTGTTGTGGCCTACCCCGAGAACGTCCACGCGGTGGCTATTCGCGAACTGCTTACCCCAGAAGCCCTCCTCGCCGGTGGGCGCAGACACCTGGATAGAACCCACAACCCGTCCAAGATTCCTTGGCTGTCGGCCCCGAACGGTGCTGGGTTAGCCTCGGGGTTTGCCCAACTGGGACTGCTGTAATCCGCTCCCCACTCCTGGACATTGGCACATGGTAATGTCTCCAGAGTGAGCGTACGCATAGAAAAAGTAAATCTACCTGGTATCGGAACTCGGCACGATGTTGTGACCGGAGAGGGTCGTCGCCTCGGCGTCATTTCGCATCGCAACGGTGAACGAGAATTGGCGATGTTTGATCCGAAAGATCCGGATGCGTGCAGCGATTCCATTCACCTGAGCGATAATGAGGCCGTCGCCCTGTCCGAAGTCTTGGGCTCATCACTGTTGCTCGGCCAGTTTGCCAACCTCGGCGATAAATCAACAGGTCTCTACACAGAGCAAATCCTGTTGACTGCGAGTTCGCCTTTTACCGGCAAGACCCTGGGCGACACTCACGCGCGCACGTTGACCAAGGCGTCGATAGTAGCGATTTTGCGCGAGGGCACTGCGTTTCCCTCCCCCGCCCCCGCTGACAGCCTCGAAGCCGGGGACATCATTGTCGCGGTGGGAACCAAACAGGGTCTCGAAAAACTCAGCGCACTGCTGAGTAACGGCCGCCCTTAGTCCATGCACTCGCTCGCCGTCCTGCTCATCGAAGTGGGGGCCCTTCTTGCCGTATTGGGATTTCTCTCCCAATGGGGCAGTCGAATCGGTATCTCTCCTATCCCCCTCTATCTTGTGCTGGGCTTGTTGGTCGGAAGCTCAGGCATCCTCTCCAACGGAGACAGTGAGGAATTTCTCGAAATAGGTAGTGAACTGGGAATCATTTTGCTCCTCGTGATGCTGGGTTTGGAATACTCCGCTTCGGAACTAGTCACCAACCTCAAGCAGTCCAAGAAAGCCGGATTTCTTGACCTTGTAGTCAATTCAGCGCCTGGGTTTGCCCTGGGAATGGTTTTAGGCTGGGGCGTCGTAGTGTCGGTTGCGCTGGCGGGAATCACCTATGTCTCCTCCTCGGGCGTGGTGGCAAAAGTGTTGAAGGACCTGGGGAGGCTCAGTAACCGGGAGACACCCACCATTTTGGCGTTGCTCGTTATCGAAGATCTTGTGATGGCCTTCTATCTGCCGGTGCTGTCTGTCCTCTTGATTGGCACAGGCCTCCTCCAGGGCGGAATCACGCTGGGCATTTCCCTCCTCGCTGTCGTGATTATTTTTTATCTGGCGCTGCGACACGGCGACACTATTTCGAAGCTCTTTAGCCCCCAACACCCCGAATCTTTGCTCCTGGGGGTCTTGGGGCTGACATTGCTGGTGGCGGGCATCGCCCAGCAGGTCAACGTGTCCTCAGCGGTCGGAGCTTTCCTCGTGGGCATCGCACTGTCGGGCCAGGTGGCAGAAAAAGCGGAAAAGGTTCTGTCCCCTCTGAGAGATCTTTTTGCCGCAGCCTTTTTCCTGTTTTTTGGCCTCTCTACTCCCGCGGCAAACCTTTTACCGATGCTGTTGCCCGCCGCCGCATTAGCGTTCGTGACGATTGGTACAAAGATTGTCACGGGATATCACGCGGCAAAGTGGGCGGGAATCCGAGTGCCCGGACGATGGCGCACAGGGCTTGCTCTCACACCCCGAGGAGAATTCTCCATCATCATCGCCGGGTTAGCGGTGAGCGCCGGGCTCGAGCCGAACATCGCCCCCTTAGCAACCGCTTATGTGTTGATCACCGTCCTGGTGGGGCCCATCATTAGTCGCATTCCCGAGACCGCCTGGTTCCAGCGCAGGTTGCCTCTGTCCACATAGCCTGTGTCCGCGAGGGTAATTGCTACCCCGCGATGCCTCCCCCTCAGGAGACCACCCCACTCGCAAAGCTCGCCGCTACGCTTCTGCTGGTCATTCTCGTCACGGCCGGTGTGAATGCCAAGCCAGCAACGGCATTCCCCTCCTTATCGACTAGGCGGTTACCTGTGCACTCGTGTGGGAGAGCATGTCTCGAACCATCGGAATGACTTTGGTCCCATAGAGCTCAATGCTGTCCATCAGTGTCTCGTGGGCCAAAGGTCCCGTGGAGTATTTGAACTGAAAACGCTCAAGACCGAGGGCGGAAATGGTGTGGGCAATTTTTGTTGCAACCGTTTCGGGGGACCCCACAAACAACGCACCGTGGTGCACCTCGTTGAGGTAGCTGTCCTTTGTCATGGGTGCCCATCCGCGTTCACGTCCGATACGACCAAACATTGCCTCATACGCGGGCCACATAGCTTCAATGGCTTCTTCATCAGTGGCGGCGATGTGTCCTGGTGAGTGCACCCCGACGGGCTGACGTGGTTTACCTGCCTGATCTAGGGCGCGGTGATACAAATCGACGTAGGGAGCAAATCGATCCGGTGCGCCACCGATAATGTACAACATGAGAGGGAACCCATAGCTTGCGGCCCGAACAACAGATTCGGGGCTTCCCCCCACCCCCACCCAGGTTCGGATATTTCCCGAATGCGATTTGGGATACACGTCTTGATTGACGAGAGGGGGCCTGAAAGTTCCCGACCAGGTGACGGGTTTCTCTTTCAGGATTTCTGCAAAAAGATTAAGTTTCTCTTCAAATAGGACTTGATAGTCCCCCATCTGATGCCCAAACAGCGGGAAAGATTCGGTGAAAGAGCCGCGGCCCATAATAATTTCTGCACGGCCCATGGACAAGGCGTCGAGGGTCGCAAAGCGCTGGAAGACCCGAATCGGGTCATCCGAGCTCAAGACCGTGACACCAGAACTCAGAAGAATCCGCGACGTTTTCGCCGCGATGGCCGCCAACACCGTTTCTGGCGTAGACACGGCAAAGTCATATCGGTGGTGCTCCCCCAGCGTGATCGCATCGACGCCTACCTCATCGGCTAAAACCGCTTCGGCCACCACATTGCGGATCACGTCGGAATAGGGAAGGGGAACACCGGAGGCGGAATGGGTGACGTCTCCAAAAGTGTCAATACCGAACGCAACCTCGTTCATTACTCCTCCTTCGGTTCTCGGGCAAAAGACTAACAGGGGGATATGGGAGAGGCACTAGGGCTGCAGACGATGGGATTCCCATCCAGATTCGGTCCGATCAAAGCGGATACGGTCGTGCAGTCGCGAGGTGCGTCCGGCCCAAAACTCGACACGTTGGGGGACAATCAGAAACCCACCCCATCTGTCTGGTCGAGGAATGTCGGTGTCAGCATCAAAGCGTTCCTCCATGGCGACAACTTTGGCTTCTAAGGCTTCCCGGGACTCAATGGGGTGGGATTGATCACTCGCCCAGGCGCTCAGTTGAGACCCTCGGGGGCGCGAGGAGAAGTAGGCGTCAGACACATCGCGGGTGGTGGGTGTGGCATGTCCGAAAATCTTGATCTGTCGGTGCTGGATGTACCAGGGAAACACGACAGAAATCGAGGGATGAGCTATCAGCGCCACACCCTTGCGGGAGCTGTAATCGGTGTAGAAGTACAGCCCATGCTCGTCGATGCCGCGCAACAGCACTGTGCGAGAAGACGGTTCCCCATCAGGGTCAATTGTGGAGACAACCATCCCGTTGGGTTCGTAGACATCGGCGTCATCGGCCTGCTGCACCCAGGTGGCAATCTGTTCGAGAGGGTCAGCGGACAACGTTCCATCCTCTAAAGAAACAGAGCCGTAATCTTGGCGTTTTCCCAAAGCTTCGGGGTTTTTATCCATCATCAGACCACTTTTCCTCTCGAATGTGCCACAGGAAATTCCCCTGCCGGCCCCGCAAATCCGAGGTTACACCGGGGCGCCGAAGCCTACTCGGGGCTCCTCTCAGGATTGCTCGCTGCTGACTAGCATCACGGAGAAACAGGGACAATTCCCCCCTTGCCATGGGCATGAGCATGAGGAGTCAAAGATGCCTGGGCGGCGAGAGCGGGAGTCTGATCACCGGGAGCCCAGAGACGCCCGAGTGCGGATAGCGGTGACCCGCGACACGCTCTAGAGCATGGAGCCAAGATCAGATCCGACAGTCGGGTAGGCGGCTGTGGCCGACTTGAGTTGGCGCGTCGTGAGCCCAAGCTTGACTGCCAGGCCAAAAGTGTTCACCAGTTCGCTGTACTCGGGCCCCAGCAAATGAGCCCCGACAATGCGGTCATGGTCCTTGTCGATGAGAATTTTAGCCGCGGCCGTGGTCTCCCCCATCCGGTAGTTGGAGAACCAGCTGCTGGTATCGGAGTAGCGGACGTCTAGGTTGATGCCCTGTTCGATGGCCTCGGATTCGAGCATGCCCACTCGGACGAGCTCGGGAATGGTGAAGACCGCAGTGGGAATCCCCGTGTAGTCAGGGGTAATAGTGGTGACATTGATCATGTTTGACGCCGCAACTTTGGCTTCAAAAATAGCAACCGGCGTCAGAGGCAGTCCTGGCGTATCCGCGGAGTCACCGGCTGCCCACACTGCGGGGTTCGATGAGCTTTGGAGGTGTCCGGCCACACGCACACCGCGCTCGCTCCATTCCACACCTGCTTCTTCGAGGCCCAGTGCGGCGAGGTCAGCTACGCGCCCGGCACCGTGGACCACGAGGTCAACTTCGATTATTTCTGTGACGCCCTCGCGTTCGAGGGTGACCTGATAAATGTCATTGCTTCGTTCCACAGAGGTGATACCCGTGTTGCGTCGCACATCAATACCGACCTCCTGACCGCGGTTGACCAGTAATTCCACCAAGTCCGGGTCGAAGCTCTTTAGCGGGCGCGCCCCACGGTCGACGATGGTCGCCGTGCTGCCTGCGCGGGCGACGAGGTGTGCGAACTCAAAGGAGATGAAGCCTCCCCCCACGAACAGTATGCGCGGCGGGAGAGCGTCAAGGTCAAGAAATTCGGTGCTGTCGATGAGGTGCTCGCTACCCGAGAAGTTCAGTGGTCGCGGTCGCGCTCCAGTCGCTATCAGGAAGCGTGTGGCCTGATACCGCGCGCCGTCAATATCAATCTGATCTTTTCCTAGGAACCGTGCGTGTCCGTGGAGTGTGTCCACACCATCCCGGTCGAGCCCAGATTTGATCGCCTGGGGAATCGGATCGGTGAAGCCGTGCTTGTGCGTCATCAGGTCCGACCAGTTCAGTGCCAGCCCCGCGGAATCGATGCCCTTGCCTTTCATGAGCCAGGCACTGTCGATGATTTCCGCACCACGACGCAAAATCTTCTTGGGATCACAGCCGCGCAGCGCACACGTCCCGCCGTAGGGAAGGGAATCAACGATTGCGACACGCCAGCTCTGGGCGGCAGCTTTTTTGGCAGCGACCATGCCCGCCATGCCCGCGCCAATCACCATCAGGTCGTACGTCTTGCCCACCGAGGGTTCTGCCGGGGGCCACGCGTCGCCGGTAACGACCGGATTATTCATGGGCGAGAACCTCGCGAAGCTGCTGAAGTGTCGGAGCACCCTCATATCCGTGTGGAGTGGGGTACCGACGACAGGTCAACCCCGGCTGCGAACCGGGCTCGGCGAACAGATCGACGCCGTCTACGTGAATGCTCGGGGAGCCAAAAAAGTCCACGGCTTGGGCCTGTTCAGGTGTTTCCACCAGCTGGTGAGTGACCGTAATGTCTGGACGCTCGCTCGCAAGCACAGTCAGTCTCTCGTCCGCGACCTTCCAATTCGGACACCCCTCGAAGTAAAGAAGTGTGATGTCCATACCCGCGAGCATAAACCTTAATCTGCGGTATAAGGTCAAGCCCTAAACTGGAGGGATGCGTATTGGAGAAGTGGCGTCACAGGTGGGGCTTCCCCCGCAGACCCTGCGTTTTTACGAACGCCGTGGCCTGCTTCCTCGACCACAACGGGACTCCAGCGGCTACCGCACCTATGACGCGGCAACCCTCAGCCAGCTCCAGTTCATTCGCAGTGGGCAAGGGGCCGGGCTCACGTTGCTCGAAATCGGTACCATTCTCGATCTGCGCCGCGAAGGTGTCACGCCGTGCAACCACGTCCACGAACTGCTCTCCGCCAAGCTCTTCGAGGTTCAGAGGCGACAAAACGAGCTCGCTGTCCTACAAGGAGAACTGGAGCGCCTGATTGCTCGCGGTCAACAGCTCAATCCGGCCGAGTGCACGGACGCCGAGATCTGTCATGTCCTTGCGCCCACAGGGGACGCTCTGGATTCTTAGGCGCCCAATGCTCGCGCCCTGACACCGCAAGTTTCACGACGCGTTGCCGCTCAGATCACCCTCAGACAGGTACAGCCTCGGTGTCCGAGGCCCAGGTGCGAATCGTTTCAATCACAATCGCTGTCGTGGGCCGAGCGGCTGCAGTATCGCCGGCGAGACGGATTTGGCTGAGAGCGCCCCACAGTGCCCCCAGGAGGAACCCCGCTCGTGTGGCGGAGTCGGCAATACCTTCAGCGTCGAGGGCGCGTTGGAAACTGGACCGGAAAAGCTCGCGGTATTGGGCGATTTCGTGCGCGATGGGAGCGTCTGGTTCTCCCACTTCAAAAACGGTGTTGACCATAAGACACCCACCGCGGCGAGGGTCGTTGCCCTCCGCGGGAGAGCTGGCCCTTTCGAAGACGGCCACAATCGAGTCAAGCGACGGCGAGTCAAACATCGCGCCCAGGGTGCCCGCGACCATCGTGCGGTAGCGAGCAAGGGCTTTGCTAAAGAGCTCGTCCTTGTCGCCAAAAGTGTTGGCGAGGCTTTTGATTCCTACCCCAGAAAGCGTCTCCAGGCTCCGGTACGTGGTGGCGGTGTGGCCGTTACGCCAAAATGCCATCATCACTGCTTCCAGGATCTCTGACTCGTCAAAAGAGCGAGGACGGGCCATCATTGAACCTTTCTACTTTTTTGTTTTTTACCATCACGACATC
>JBLIEN010000042.1:0-9322 GCA_047633115.1 Pontimonas sp. | reverse complement strand
CGGGTCGGCATCTCTGATGCTCCGAAATAATTTCTCGTGCTCGTCAATCGTTTCTTGCCACGGCCAATCGAGAGTATAAATCCGGAATAAATGCATATGGCAGTGGGATTGTTGGAAAGCCTGAATCACCGTTTCGTTGTCGGTAGCAGCCAGGATTGCACTGTGGAACCTGCTGTCATGGTCAATGAGTGCGTGTTGCAGTAAGTCAGTGTCCTTGTTGAATCCAGCGAGCTCGGCGCCCAGGATGCTTGACGGATTAGACAGCCGGTTGGAGGCCGCGACTCGGGCTGCCCATGGTTCGATCAGCAATCTGAATTCGTAGAGTTCGCGGACCCCAGCTAAGTCCAAAATTTCCGTCGTTGCATACCCCTTGTTCGAAGTTGCGATGAGGAGGTTGTCTCCCTGTAGTAGTCGGAGAGCTTCTCTTACCGGGGTCGGAGACACACCAAATTCTTGGGAGATGTGGTGGATATTTACTTTTGTTGCAGGAGGAATTGAGTGGTCCAAAATTTTGCGGCGCAACTTTTCGTACACCCCCGTGGTCGTCAGCCGCCCGCCGAGGGCTGCCGTTTGCTCAGCGTCGATGGGCCCCTCATCGGGGAGGGCTATTGAGCCATCATGCGTGACCATGGAAACACACCACCTGGGCTTTGCTTTATGTTGCGGAAATAACGTGTACTGAGGACACCATAACCTGATTGGCTCCGCATCTAGCGCCCACACGTGAACAGGGCTTAGTTGACGCGCTTCTTTCGGCTGGACGGCTTCGGCGAACTATACTCACACCTATACCATTGAGGCTTTTCTGATAGAGCTGAGAATCGTCTCTGGGCGCATGAATGACATGGGTCGGTTTGATAGGGACGCGAGGATGCCAAGATGGACGAGAATTCCGGAACAAACATCCTGCCGATTGATGCGGATGAGGCAATTCTTGTGGCGCGAGTATGGGACCCCGTGTCGCGCGGGCCCCGCGTATGTCGCGTGGAAGGCCAGTCCTTCATCGACATCACCAGAGACTGCCGAACGGTGTCGGAGCTATGCGAAGTGCCGGATCAGGCTCTGACTCTTGGCCTAGGTGGCCCGACGCGGTGGTCTCTGGATGAGGTGTTGAGCGGCTCGAAAAAGGGCGGAATCGACCAGGTTCATTTCCTGGCGCCCATCGATTTGCAAGTGGTCAAAGCGTGTGGGGTGACCTTCGTGGGAAGTCTCATCGAGCGCGTAATCGAAGAGAGATGCGCAGGCGACAGCTCCAAGGCTGAGGGCGTCAGGGCTGAATTGATTACCGTCTTGGGTGGAAGTCTCAAGGCACTCAAGCCAGGCTCGGCCTCTGCGGAGAAGGTCAAGGAAGTTTTGCTCGCTCAGGGCCTATGGTCTCAGTATTTGGAGGTCGGGATCGGCCCCGATCCTGAAGTTTTCACAAAAGCACCCGTCTTATCCTCTGTGGGCTGGGGTGCCGAAGTCGGGATTCCTGGTTTTTCGCACTGGAATAACCCCGAGCCGGAGCTTGTGCTGGTGGTCAACTCCGGGGGTACTCCGGTAGGCGCGATGCTCGGCAATGATGTAAACCTCAGAGACGTGGAAGGGCGGAGCGCACTCTTGTTGGGCAAAGCTAAAGATAACAATGCTCAGAGTGCGTTGGGCCCGTTTTTGCGGATTTTTGATTCGTCGTTCACCCTCGATACGGTCTCTGAAGAAGAGATTCGGCTCAGCGTTACGGGACGGGATGGGTTCGAGATGACGGGGACGAATTCACTCGCCGAAATTAGCCGGCCTTTAGAGGAGCTCGTGGGCGCAACCTGGGGAGTCCACCATCAGTACCCGGATGGATTCGCGCTGTATACCGGTACTCTTTTCTCTCCGACCAAGGACCGAGGGGTTCCCGGTTCGGGTTTTACCCACAAGCCAGGTGACCGGGTTGTCATTTCCTCCTCCCACCTCGGGGCTCTCGCAAATACCACTGCCACCACCGAGTCTTTGGAACCGTGGGTGTTTGGGATTCGAGAACTCATGGACTATTTTGCCCGTTCTGTATAGGTTTTCCCTCGCTTAAGTCCCTGGCAGTAAGCGGCTTTGAGGGCCGGCGTCGCCGCGGAACCAGGGGTTTATCTCAGATGTATATCAATTCCCCAGATATTTGATATGTTTGGCCGAGAGGGGTTACATTAGCTCCCAAGCTTCCATCAACCGTGGAGGTGTCCAACCGAGAGGAAATCAAGTTATGACGACAAGGCGAAGAAGCAATGTGGCTCTCTTAGCACTCGCAATGTCAGCCGGACTGCTCGTTGCAGGTTGTACTGCTGCAGCAGAAGAGCCTGCTGCAGAAACGGCTACTGATACGACGGAGACCGCGGCTTCTGGCCCCGACTTCTCGTCAGTACAAGTTGCCCTAGTTCCCGGTGGAGCACACCCGTATTTCCAGCCATGGCTTGCTGGCGGGGAAGCCGCTGTTGCTGAGTTCGGAATTGGCACAACTTCATTCAACGAAACGGGAGAATGGGACCAAACCAAGCACAACGCCGCCATCGACTCGATGGCAGCGCAGGGTTTCAATGCTTTTGGAGTCTTCGGAGTGTCCCCTACTGATATCAACACCACGTTCTCCAACCTCAGGGCTCAGGGCTTCGCTACTGGTTCACTGGCGTCTTGTCCTGCCGGAGATGTGAACGAAGCAGACTTCTGCTTGTCCACTGACACAGGCGAGGCTGCGTACCTGGCAACAAAGGCGCTCATCGATCAGATGGACGGCGCCGGAGCCATTGTGCACTTAACCGGTAACGCTGTTGACTCCAACACCGTGCGTCGCATTGAAGGCGTCCAGATGGCCATCGATGAAACTGATGGTGCAGTCACGCTGTTGACCACCATTACCGACATCGACTCGGACCTCCAGTCAGCACAGAAGGCCGTTACCGACCTTCTTGCTGCTCAGGGTGACGCGGTGGGCGGAATTGTTACCACCGCATATAACCCTGCGGTTGCAGCAACCGAGGGTGTCTCCACTACGGGACTTCCCATCAAGGTGATTGCCATTGACGATGACTCGATCATCCTTGATGCAATCCGCGACGGCACAATCTCGGGAACCGTAGTCCAGAACCCTTGGGGTCAGGGCTATGTCGGAAGCTGGGTGCTCGCAGCACTTCAGACTGGCTACTGCACGATGAACGAATCTGGTCTCTATGTGGACTCTGGTTCTTTCCTCGTTACGACGGCTAACGTAGAGACCTACAATGCTGAGCGTGAAGCTACGTCGAAGAGCATTCTCTCTGCGTTCCAAGATGAGTACATGACCTGCGGCTAATAACCCGGGTTTCTCGAGGAGGCGGGCGGTCCCACGGGCCGCCCGCCTTCCTGAGAAAATGAGCGACAGAGTCACGCAGGACCCAGGACCCAGGACCCAGGATCAAGGCAAGGACGCCATGACAATTATCACCAGCGCGCGAGCGTATTTAATCGACATTCCTGTAGAAACTCCGCGAACTGACGCGGTTCAGAGCTTCCTGAAGCAAGAAACTATTTTCGTCCACATTCACACCTCCGATGGTCTCGAAGGTGTTGGCTATTCCTACACGATTGGCACGGGCGGCACTGCTGTCCTCGCGCTTTTGCGTGATTATCTCCTCGAGATGGTCATCGGCATGGACAGTGAGCGTATTGAGCAGATTTGGAACACCGTCTATTACGGCACAAGGGCCACCACGACGGGTGCCATTACCTCACTAGCCGTCGCTGCCATTGACACCGCACTGTGGGACATACGAGGGCTTCGATCTTCTACCCCTTTGTGGAAGGCGGTCGGTGGCGCATCTGATCGGGTTCCTCTTTACGACACGGAGGGCGGTTGGCTGCACCTCGACACAGAGACGCTCGTGGCCGGGGCATTAACCTCCAAGAACAAGGGGTGGTCGGGTATCAAGGTGAAGATCGGTAAGCCAAACATTTCTGAAGATGTCGAACGCCTCAGTGCAGTGCGTGACGCGGTCGGGCCGCGCATGGACATTATGGTCGATGCCAATCAGTCCATGACGCTGGCAAACGCACGGCAGAGGGCGGCGGCGCTGGAGCCTGTAGGTCTGTATTGGTTGGAGGAGCCCATGCCCGCCGACGATATAGCCGCCCATGCAATCCTTGCCTCGAGTACCAATGTTCCGATAGCAGTGGGTGAAAGCCTCTATTCCGCCCAAATGTTTCAGCAATACCTGCATCAGAATGCAGCCGGAGTTATCCAGGTCGATGCGGCCAGGGTCGGGGGGATAACTCCTTTCCTCAAAGTTGCGCACCTTGCTGAGACCTACAACGTCACGGTGTGCCCGCACTTTCTTATGGAATTGCATGTGTCACTTGTCGCTGGCCTTTCCAATGGGAATTATGTCGAACACATCCCACAATTGACAGCTGTGACAACACATCAGATGAAGCTGGAAGACGGGCAAGCATTGGCGCCCGAGGCCCCGGGTTTAGGGATTCCATGGGACTTTGATGCAATCAAAAGATTGGTGGTGGCGTGATGGACAACAATGACCAAAGGCTGAGTTCTCGGCTTGCGTACTTAGCAACTGACCAGCGGATGATTCTGGCGGTTCTTGTGATTGCGGTGTTTATCGCTTTTGCCATTCGCACCCCAGCATTCTTGAGCGGACAGTTTGTTATCTTTCCCCTCCTCCGGGACACGGCCGTCATCACGATTGTCGGACTTGCGCAGTTGGTGACTCTTTCGATTGGTCACTTGAATCTGGCGGTAGGTCGCATGGCAGCTGTCTCCGCGATGGTTGCGGGATTTTCCTACGAGAGGCTGGGTCTTGGCATTCTTTCGGGGCTGATTCTCGGGGTTCTTGCGGGAGCTCTTGTCGGCATGTTTACCGGCTACATCATTGTGAAATCGCGGGTCAACGCGTTCATTGTGACCCTCGCAATGGACTTCGTGCTTCTCGGACTGGTGACCTTTACCTATCGTTCCCTCACCGACGCTGCCGCCTTTACCGTGAAGCCGGCGGGCATGGATGTGGTCCGCGCGGGTTCACTTGGCGATGTGTGTCTCTTCGGATTGTGTGGCCCCAGCATGGTTCCGCTCATCATCTTTCCCGCCCTCGCTCTTGTGGGGTTAGTGTCCTTCTTGTACTACCGCACACGCCTGGGTCGGGAACTGCTCGCCACCGGGGCTAATCTTCGAGCTGCTCGACTTTCGGGAATTCCCGTAGACACTCGAGTGATTCAGGCGCACACCCTCTCGGGGGCTCTGGCGGGGACGGGCGGAATTTTCCTTGCGTATGTGAATGGATCTTTCTCCGCCGCGGTCGGGAGCGAACTGCTCCTTCCTTCCTTCCTTGGCCCCGTGCTGGCAGGAACTCTTCTCAGCGGGGGCGTCATCGGGGTATTTGGAACCATGCTGGGGACACTTCTTACCCTTGTGATTCGACAGGGGCTTCTGGTTCAGGGCATCGGTCTTGAAACTCTCAACATCGCTCTTGGTGTCATCCTTTTGCTTGCTCTTTCTGCGAACAAGATTAGAACGAGCATTACTAGCCTGTTCCAACGAAAGGTAGCGCGATGAAGTATCTTAAAACGCGGGTGAGAACGACAGAGTTTTCGCTCACTGTGCTGTTCATCGTGGGATTCTTAGCATTGGCCTCCACGAGTGGTGGGGTTTTGTTTTCTGACCAATCTATTCGCAGCTTTTTGACGTATCTGGCGATACCCATCCTCATCGGGTTAGCCCAGATGGCGGTTCTTGCTGTGGGCCAACTCAACCTCGCTGTCGGTGCCATAGGTGGCGCGGCAGCCGCTGTCATGGCACAGATGATGGTGGCGCTGAATAGTCCCATTTGGGTTGCTTTGCTTGCGGGTTTTCTTGCCGCGACCCTAATGGGTGCCCTTAACGGTGTGTTGGTTGTCGTGACCGGCCTGAACGGGTTCATCATCACCCTCGGGACCTTGACAATTCTTGAGGGCGTTCAGTATGCCCTTGTCCGGAGTTTTACTATTGATGGGTATCCGGATGCGGTGAAGGATTTTGGAAAGATCGTGTACTTTAACGTTCCTTCCGTTTTTCTCATCGCCATCGTCACAGCCGTGGTTTTGGCTTGGTTTTTCCGCACAAATGTGGTGGCCAGGAAGATTCTTGCCACGGGTGCCAATCCTCTGGCTGCGAGGCTTTCCGGGGTTTCGAACCCACTGTCGGTATTTTTGGCTCACACACTTTCAGGAGCGCTTCTTGGTATCGCTGCGATTGTCACCATTACCTCTCTAGGAGGAATTAACCGGTCTATCGGGGGGGATTGGTTGCTCTCAAGCTTTGCCGCTCCGATTATTGCGGGCGTATTGATGAGTGGTGGCGTTGTTGCGGTTTACGGGACTGTTATGGCTGCCGGTGTGATCCGCCTGGTCGATATCGCGCGCGCCCAATATTCTTTGGATCCTTCGGTGATTAATTTCACCATCGGCACGGTGGTTTTGTCCACCGTGGCGCTAAGCGAATGGCGCAGGAGACGTTCCGAGACTAAACGCCAAAAACATGTGGAGGTTGACAGTGAGTGAGATTTTGAGGGTCGCGCAGTTATCGAAGAGCTTCCCCGGAGTTAAGGCCTTGAGCGAGGCCAATCTCTCGGTACGGGGAGGGGAAGTCCAGGCTCTCCTCGGGGAGAACGGGGCGGGGAAATCCACCCTGATCAAGATTTTGACTGGGGTCTATCAGACGGAGGAAGGCGAAGTTCTTTTAGACGGCCAACCGGTGTCTTTCGATTCGCCTCTTGCCGCGACGAAAGCCGGCATAGGAGTTGTCCATCAGGAGCGTAACTTGATTCCCTACTTCACGGTGGCGGAAAACATCGTGTTACAGAACCAACCCCAGCGGAGGGGCATCATCGATGTCGCCCAGAGACGCGAGACGGCCCAGAAAGCGCTCGACTCTTTGGGGCTGGCCATTGAACCTGATGAGATTGTCCAAAATCTTTCTGTCGCACAAATGCAGTTGGTAGAAATCGCAAAGGCTCTTGCGACGGAAACGCGCGTTCTCCTGCTTGACGAGCCGACTGCCTCGATTAGTGGTTCGGAGGCAAAAAAACTCTTCGAAGTGCTCGCCGCCTTGAAAGCCCAGGGAACTGCCATATTGTTCGTCAGTCACAAGTTGGAAGAAGTTTTTGAGGTGTGCGACACCGTCACGGTGTTGCGCGATGGAGTGAGTGTTATCGAGTCTTCACCGCTGGCGGACTACTCACATGCGCAAATCGTGACGGCGATGGTTGGTCGGCAACTCGCTGAACGAACAGAACGCTTTCGCACCGTAGAGCCGGGGGAACCCGTGCTCGAACTGAGAAACTTGACGACGTTAATGGGCCATACAGATGCTTCTCTCGCACTTCGGGCAGGAGAGGTGCTGGGGCTCTACGGGTTGGTCGGTGCGGGGCGAAGCGAGCTGATGCGCAGCGTTCTCGGGCTGCACGCGATTGAGTCTGGCGAGGTTCTCGTTAAAGGAAAAGCTGCGAAAATACGGGATATGCGTGACGCCTTACACAAGTATCGAATCGGGTACGTGACGGAGAATCGTAAAGAAGAAGGTTTGTTCCTGGACTTCTCCATTAATCGTAATATTGCCGTCACGGTCTGGCGGAGACTCCAAGAAATCTTAGGAATCATCCGACAGGAAAAGGAAACCGAGGTGTCTCATCGTTTTGTGGAGAGATTGGGCATTCGGATTTCTTCCGTTTTTCAGCGTGTCGGGGATCTCTCTGGAGGCAATCAGCAGAAAGTGAGTCTCGCAAAGTGGCTTGCGGCGGAAACGGAAATTATCATTATTGACGAACCCACCGTGGGCATTGATGTTCGCACCAAAGCCAACTTCCACGAGTTGATCATGGATCTTGCTGATGAGGGAATGGCTGTCTTACTGATTTCGAGTGACCTGCCCGAGATAGTGGCCATCGCTGATCGCATTATGGTGATGCGCGACTACCAGTTCGTCGGAGAATTTCCCAACTCCAAGGACTACGCCAAGATGTCGACGAAGGTTATGGATGCTATTTACTCCGGCTCAGCTCGCCAGAGCGCGTAAGGAATTCTCTAGCTCGGGAGCCTCAGGCTCGCCATTCCGCCGTCAACGGCCAGGATTGTCCCTGTCGTGGAAAGCGACTGAGGGTGTGCGAGATAGCGGATAGCGTGGGCGACTTCGGAAGCCGATACGAGCCTTCCAATGGGTTGCCTCGCCTCTAACCGAGCCCTTTCGGCCGCGGGGTCATCAGTCTGACTCAAGAGACGCTGGACCCAGGGGGTATCTGCGGTACCGGGATTAACCCCATTTACGCGGATACCATCTCCGATAAAGTCAGCTGCCATGGCGCGGGTAAGAGACTCTAATGCGCCTTTGGAGGAGCTGTATACAGCTCGCCGGGGGAGTCCAACAGGTGAGGCGACCGAGCACGTGGTCACAATGACCGGGTTTGTGCCCAGCGTGAGGAGCGGGTAGAAGTGCCGCACAACACGGGCGGTGCCGAAGACGTTGACGGAAAAGACTTTCTCCCACTCTTCTGGAGTGGCATCAACAACGCTACCGATCGCCCCGATACCTGCGTTATTGATGAGGATATCGAGCGACCCGGCGGTGTCTTTTCCGATGATTCCCGCGGCTGCTGTCACGCTCGCTTCGTCGGAGATATCACACGGGACAAATGTTCCAATGCCCCCTAGCGCGCCCTCTACAAGGTCAAGCCCAAATATCGTTGCTCCCGCAGCGGACAGCTGAGTCGCGACCTCGAGGCCGATGCCTGATCCCGCACCGGTGACGACCGCTCGGAGCCCGGCGAATTCCCCCGCCGTCATTTCCAGGCTTTCCCTGATGGGTATGAGTAGTCGCTAATACTTTGGGGCTTCATCTCAGCTCCTGCACTGGCGCTCAGCGGTGCTCGGTAGCGACCTTTGTCCACCACGGTGGGGTGAACAAAATGCTCGTGCAGGTGGTCGACAAACTCAACGACGCGGGAAGGGTGATGGCCGGTCACTGCGACCGCATCGAACATCGCGAGGTGCTGGACCATTTCACACAGGCCAACTCCACCGGCGTGGGGGCAGACCGGAACCCCGAACTTCGCGGCGAGAGCAATCATCGCAATGTTTTCGTTCACCCCTGCGACCCGGGTAGCGTCAATCTGGAGGAAAGAAATGGCGCCCAATTGCAAGAACTGTTTCACCATGATGCGGTTATGCACGTGCTCTCCGGTGGCAACACGGATAGGTGCTATCGCGTCTTGAATCGCTTTGTGACCCACGATGTCGTCGGGGCTTGTGGGTTCTTCCACCCAGTGGATCAGGTCGTCCTCCAGTCCCTTAA
>JBLIEN010000041.1:0-9329 GCA_047633115.1 Pontimonas sp. | reverse complement strand
CTACATTTAAAAAAACGACGACGTTCGAGTTGCCAAACTCAACCCCCTGTTCCATTTCCTGGCCTACGGTCAAGCCGAAAGAAGATTGCCTCTTCGTTCAGCGAACGAGATGGTTGTTTCCTTACTTCCCGAAGCGGCTCACATACGGGCCTTCGTCACCCCCTCCCTCACCCACCGCCGGGTGAGCGTGCTCTTCGACTCATCAACACCGAAAGGCCATTACGTAGATTTCCTCTCCTTAGCCGCTCAAATCTCTCTGGATAAAGGATCGGACCTCCGGATTCTTCACCGGAAAATGACGCCCCCCTTAGAAGAAATACATCGCGCCCTGGATGGCAAGAAGTCCGAGTGGCTTGCCGGCCTCGAAATTACCCCCGTCCCAACGACGGCGACCTATTCCGATATTCCTTTCTACGCAGACGAGATCACGCTGGCAACATCATGGTCAAGTGCTCGGGCCCTCACGTTTACGGCTCAGGCGGAGCTCTCGTGGGCGCTCCGTGTTCCCTCTCCCGGCGCGAAGGCGGATAACAAAGTGGACTCGCCCCTCCCTGGCCTAGTTGTGCCGCAGGGTGTCGCACTCGAGCTCAATACCGATTCCTTGCGCGAAGAGGCAACATTTGCCGCGCTCGCTTGGTCATCTAGTGTCCCCCCCCAAGTACTTTTCGCGAGCTTTGATGCCTCCTCTGCCCAAGAACCATGGAAGCTCGGTGTTGTTGCCGAACCCTATTCCTCCCCCCTCAGCTTCAGCCGTGGAATTGAAGCCTTATCGATGTGGTTGAGTCGCTTCAGCGGCGCCAGTGATGACGTCGAGCTGTGCCTCGTTGGCGAAACGACAGCCCCATTTTCTTTTCTTGAAGAGTTTCAACCACTAGTAGCCAGTAAAGGCGATCCTGTGCACTGCCTGCTCGTACTTTCGTCAGGTGACTCCTCAGACTTTCAGGACTCTTCTGCCTCCGGAATCCGTGTCATCCACGTTTCTCCTCCGCTGAGTCAAGACGCATGGAGCGGGCAGGTCGGAGGAGAACGGGTGCTCAACTGCCCAGCTGACATCAAAAGCATAGTTTCTGCTTTGGACGAAGCCCACTCCTCTTTTCTCACACAAGGACAGCAACGATGACCGCCATGCACGAGCCCTGGAACCTCTCTCTCCGGCAGCGCCTGGGGTTACTCAAAGCAGGCACGCACCGAGTTGCATATTTTGCCCCCAAGCCTGACGCGGGCAGCTTCCGCTACCGCTGCTACAACATGGGCCAGGCCCTCAACCGTGGCTCCAACACGGTTAGCGCGTCGTACTTTTTTTTAAGCGACTTAGACCACCTTGATAACCTCGCCGATTACGCCGACAGTCTCGTTGTGTTTAGGACTCCCTACGACACGGACGTTGATCGTGTCATGACCCGGTTTCGCAGGGCTGGCAAGAAAGTCTTCTTTGATATTGACGACCTTGTTTTTGATGTGAAGTTTGCGCCGCTCGTCACTTCCAACTTGAACTACAAACTCTGGGGCAAAGACATTGACCAATGGTTTGCTTTTATCTCCAATATCGGAGCGTGCCTAAAACTGTGCGATCACGTCATCACCACAAATTCCTACATTGCGCAGAGGGTTCGAGAATTTGCGGACGTCCCCGTGACCGTCATCCCCAACTTCGTTAACGACGAGCAGCTGGCCGTGTCTCAACCGCTTTTTGACGCTAAGAAATATCCAAAAGGGAAGGGGTTGAAAATTGGATACTTCAGCGGCAGCCACTCGCATGCAAAAGACTTTGCCGTTGCTCAATCTGGGATTATCGAATTCCTACGCGAATCGCCGCAATCCACTTTGACGTTGTTGGGCCATCTTGAACTTCCACCTGCCCTCGTTGCGCTGGGGGGACGCATCATCACGAAACCGTTCATGTCTTTCCTCGAACTTCAATCGGCCATCTCCGAGGTCGATGTCAATCTGGCGCCGCTCCAATCCAGCCCCTTCACTTTCTCGAAGTCGGAGCTCAAATTCTTCGAATCTGCACTCGTGGGGACACTCACCATCGCCTCTCCAACCCCCGTCTTCTCGGAGGCGATATCGGACCAAAAAAATGGTTTTCTTTCTGGAGCAAGCCAGTGGAATCACACCCTCTCCATCATCGAACAACTCTCGGCGGCCGACAAAGAGGACGTTGCCCAGCGCGCTCACGACGATGCCCTGGCATCCTTTTCACCCTCCGCTATCCGGGAAAACCTGGAAGCCCTGTACCTGACAAGAAACTAGGCTGAGCCAATGGATTCCGAGTTGTTGCCCTCTCGCCCCCCTTATAAGCGGCTTTCGGGCGGTCGCAAGAATGTCGGTCTCCTGATCGGCGTCATCCTCACGGCAACCCTCGGCCTGTCCGCCTGGGCGTTTGGATCGGCCATGGGAAGCGCTCCCGATGATGACTACCATTTGACAAGTGTTTGGTGCTCAGGCCTGACCGGAGACACGTGCGATGTGGAACCCACTGGGCAAGGTGTGTACATCCCCGAGGCGCTGCGGGAGGGAATCTATTGCTACTACCACAACCCCAAACAGAGCGCAGGTTGCCAACCTATCCTCGACGGCACGGACCCTCGACCGGATGTTCCCTTCGCTCAAAACAACCAAAGCCGGGGTTTGTATCCCGATGGCTATTATCAGTTTCAGAGCTTGTTTAAGGTTGACAGCATTCAAGCTACCGCTCTCAACATTCGCTTCGTCAACCTATCCCTCTTTCTCGTTGTCGGTGTGGGACTGTTCTTTGCGCTGCCCTCACGCCTTCGAAACACCTGGGTCTGGATGTGGGTTTTAGGGCTCGTACCCTTAGGGCTCTTCATCATCCCCTCAAGCAACCCGAGTTCTTGGGCAATCACCGGTGTGGCCGCGGGCTGGATAGCGTTGCTGGGATATCTCGAAACCTCGCGAGGGCGATCCTGGCTCCTGGGAGGAATTTTCCTTGCCATGGCAGGCTTCACCGTCAGCGCCCGCATCGACTCTGTGCTGTATCTTGCGTTCGCCTCCGTGCTTGCAATCTGGCTTTCTCCGACCAGGGGCAGAGCTTTAGTAAAAAAAATGTGGCCGGCCGTCATTGCGGTCCCTTTCGTTGCTGTCCAACTGTTCCTCAACCCGGCCAATCTTGAACGTGTTTTCGAAGGTATCGGGCAGCGCTCGGAGGTCTACGAAAACCCTCTGCCGTGGGTATCTGCTTCTGAAGTGCTCGATGGCTCTGCCTTTGACTGGGCGCTCCTATGGAACAACCTGTGGGAAATTCCTGGACTCTGGCTGGGAGTATTTGGGGGCTTCCCCTGGGGTTCTCTCGGCTGGCTCGACACGGCAATGCCGCAGGTCGTGCTGGTTGGCACAATGACAGTTCTTGGTGGCGTTCTGTTCGTCGCGCTGCGCACCGCCAACCGAAAAAAGATTCTTGCCCTTCTAGTGGCTTTGTCCGCGCTGTGGTTCATGCCGTTGTATTTATTGCAGCTGGGGGGATTTCAGGCCGGCGAGGAAGTACAGCCTCGCTACCTGATTCCGCTGATGATGGTGTTCCTTGGTGTCGTGGTCCTGACGCCATCTGGCGCCCCCATTGTCCAGGAGAAAAACCTTCGTTGGTTAATTGTGGCGGGGCTGGGCATCGCCAATGCGGTTGCTCTGCACACGAACATTCGGCGGTACACCACGGGGGTGCAAGTTCAAGGATTCAACCTCGATTCACCGCGCGAATGGTGGTGGCCCTTCTTCCCTGACTTCATCGGTCCAACGATGGTGTGGGCGGTAGGTACTCTCGCTTTTGCCGCGCTGGTGTGGTTACTTCTTTTCCGCGTCGTGCCTGCGATTGCTTTTGCGCAACTCCCCCAAGCCATTGAACCTAGAGCGGCCTCTGTTGTGCGCCTCTAGGTAATGCTCGCCTGGTACTGGTCAACGACATCTGCAGCTTTGCCCACAGCAATGAGTGCGCCTTGGTTTATCCACGTCGCGGTGTCGCATATTTCCTTCACCACCGGCATGGTGTGGGTCACAAGCACGATCGTTGTGCCTTCCGCTTTGAGCTCGGTGAACTTTCTAAAACTCTTTCTTTGGAACTCCTCATCCCCCACAGACAAAACCTCATCAACAACCAAAATGTCTGGATCAACGTTAATAGCAATCGAGAAGCCGAGGCGCACGTACATGCCGGAGCTGTAATTCTTGACAGGCTGATCCAAAAACCTCTCCACACCAGAGAAGTCGACAATCTCGTCGAATTTCCGATCAATCTCCTTTCTGGACATACCAAGGATTGACCCGTTGAGGTAAATGTTCTCGCGCCCGGAAAGCTCAAGGTGAAATCCCGAACCCACCTCTAACAGCGACGCCATTCGTCCTCGGTACTCGATATCGCCGGAAGTGGGCCAATAAATCTTTGCCAGGCATTTAAGCAAAGTAGACTTTCCCGAACCGTTCGACCCGATCAGACCGTGGGTCTGTCCCTGCTTCACCTGAAAAGTGACATCTCGCAGCGCCCAGAAATCTTCGTGGCGGGAGGCCTTGCCCCGTAAAATGGCAGATTTTAGGGTCTGGTTTCTCTCGTGGTACAGACGGAACTTTTTGCTGACATCGTTTACTCGCACGGCCCACTCACTCATAGCAACTCCGCCAACTGCTTTTCCTTCCTCGCATACATCCACAAACCCCCCACAAGCGCTACGACCGCCCATCCTAAAGCGACCAGGACGGTTGAGCTCTCCGGCAAGCGGTTATCGTAAAGCAGGTTGCGGAAGATCTCAATAAAACCCTGCACGGGATTCAGAGAATAGATATCCATCAAGGTCACAGACGTACCCACCAGTCCGCCCAGACGCTCGGATTGCGTGACCACCAGGCCCACGGGATAGAGGATTGGGGTCAGGTAGAACCAAAATTGCAACACGATGGTCAACAGGTACGCAAGGTCGCGAAAATACACATTCACGATAGAGAAAATCATGGCCAGCCCCACAGCAAAGAGCGCAAAGATCGCCATGAACACTGCCACCAGAGGAAGCCATGGAAGCACAAAGGCCCCCAACAGGCTCAACGCAAGCGCGAGGACACCCATTTCAAGTATCCAGGTGAAGAACGTGGCATTCGCCAGCGAGAGGGGGAGGACGATCCTGGGGAAATAGACCTTCTGGATGAGACCTGCGTTGGCCACCAAGGCATCGGTTCCCAGCGTCAAAACTCTGTTGAAAAACAACCAGGGCAGCAACCCACAGACCAGCCACAGAGCGTAGTTGTCGAGCCCACTGGGGTCGCCTACTTGTGCCGGCAATCTAAAAATAAAGGAAAAAATGAACGTGTAAATCACGATTGCGGCGATCGGATTAGCGAGGGACCATAGCTGCCCTAAGGCCGTCCTTCGGTATTTTCCCCTAACCTCGCGGTTGGTGAGGTTTTGAAGCAGCTCACGAGAGCGCCATATCTCCGCCAGATAGCTCATAGAGCTAGAAGCCGATCCAGGTAGGTTCCGTAGCCACTTTTGCGTAATGGCGCTGCCAAGTCAGACAGTGCGTGATTGTCAATCCAGCCCGCCCGCCAGGCAATTTCTTCGATGCAGCCGATTTTTAATCCCTGGCGTTCTTCAATAACCCGCACATACTCAGAAGCTTGCATCATCGATTCAAATGTCCCTGTGTCTAGCCAAGCGACACCCCTGTCCAGGACCTGAACGGTGAGCGCATCGCGTTGCAAGAAATGGTCATTGATCGCCGTGATTTCTAGCTCGCCACGCTCGCTCGGAGTGATGGTGTGGGCTGCCTCAATGACTGTGGAGTCATAAAAATATAGGCCCGGCACTGCAAAATTGCTCTTCGGCTTAGTGGGCTTCTCCTCGATAGAACGCACTTTCATGTCGGAATCAAATTCCACCACTCCGTACGCCTCCGGGTGGGAAACATGCGTTGCAAAAATGAGCCCGCCTTCGATAGCGGAATGGGCTCGCAACGACTTGCCCAAACCCGTCCCATGGAAAATGTTGTCTCCCAAAACCAATGCCACAGAGTCGTCACCGATGAAGCGCTCACCAATCAAAAAGGCCTGCGCAAGTCCTTCAGGTCGTTCTTGAACAGCATAGGAAAGAGACATCCCCAGATGAGACCCATCCCCCAAAAGATCCTGAAATTGGCTCTGGTGCTCCGGCGTCGAAATGATCAGGACATCGCGGATGTCTGCCATCATCAATGTGGAAAGCGGGTAGTAAATCATTGGCTTGTCGTAAATGGGCATCAATTGTTTGGAGATACCCCTCGTAATCGGCCACAACCGTGTACCGGACCCTCCCGCGAGAATGATGCCCTTCATCGCGGTATTACCCTTCCCACAGAGGAAGCATCCCCTGCCGGAGAGCTACATCAAGACTCGGCGCCTCCAGGTCTTTGGGAGAAACCAGCAACTCATCCCGCCCGAACGGAAAGTCCAAAGCTATCTCTGCGTCAAGAGGATTAATCGCATGTTCAGCGTGGGGTTTGTAGTGATCGGTAACCAAGTAAGTAACGACGGTGTCCGGTTCAAGTGCGACAAACGCATGGCCCAATCCAACATCAAGGAGCACCGCGTTTCTCTCGGCCGCGCTGATGGTGACAGCGTCCCACTGCCCAAATGTCGGGGACCCCACTCGAATATCCACAACATAATCACGGATTGCCCCCACCACACACATCACATACTTTGCCTGCCCAGGGGGCACATCTGCGAAGTGGATGCCTCGAAGAGAACCTTGAGCGGAGACTGAAAGGTTGGCCTGCGCGGTGTGGAAAGAAAGCCCGGTGTGTTCATGAATCAGGTCTGAACGAAACCATTCAACGAAGTGTCCGCGCTCATCGACGTGGCTGCGGTTAGACACCGTAAAGGAACCCGGAATGCGCAAAGAAACAATATCCACCCAAATACCTTACCAATCCATCGCCAATGGAGTGGGGGTCCGGCGAAAAATCACACTACCTTCCGATAGGTGTGTCGCAGGGTCTGAATTCCTCGCCACAATTTCGCGGCCTTTAGCCACACCAGAAGATAACCCCACACTCGCTGCGAAAGGGAGTTAGCCCGGGAGATACCGGTCGTGCCAGCATCCGGAATCAGCGTGGACCCGACCCGAGCAAGGGGAAGACCAGGGAGCGCCACTTCCCGCGACTTTTTGAGCGCTCTCGTGCGGAACAAGAAATCTTTCCCGTAAATCCCAGCAAAATCTTCGTCATGACCTCCGATGGACCAGTACAGCTCTTTGGAAAGAAAGTAACTGTTCGGGTGAGGTTCTCTGATTCCACCCCCATCGAGCTTCATACGCCCGAATGTATAAAAAACCGAGGGATCCTTTTCCATGTCAATCAGTGCACGGAGTGTTTCCGCAGGAACAACATGATCAATGTCGGTGAGCAACAACCACCGTGACCGAGCTTCATGGGCACCAATATTTCGCGCCGCATCCTGATTCCACCGAACGTCCTTCTCAACACGATAGACAGAGACGCGAGGTAGAGGTTCAGGACGCATGACATCTGCCGCTGCTGAATGTGGCGAAGCATCATCCACAACGATGACCTCGAGATGGTCTCTCACACGGCTCTCATACTGAGATATCTGATGCCACTGAAGTGCAAGCATTTGAGGGTTGTCGTAGTAGGCAAACACGAGAGAAATCTCCTGCTGACTCCTTGCATCAGAGCGAGGAGAGGTGTCTTTAGGCACACCTCCAATCTACTCTCCAGCATGAGAGCACGGAGGCACCTCACACGAGCCAACTAGACTTGAGCCGATTATGGGGCGCTTTCCTGCGGCCTGTCCGAAGGAGAATGCGCATGAAGATCTTTGTCACCGGTGGAGCAGGGTTTATCGGGTCAAACTTTGCGCGAATGGCACTCAGCGGACAATTACCGGGTCTCGAAGAGGCCGACATCACCGTATTTGACGCTTTGACCTATTCGGGAACGCTCGCCAACTTGGAATCGGTTCAGGATTCGCCCCGCTACACCTTTATCCGAGGTGACATCCGCGATAGCGCGGCAGTCGCAGAGGCCCTAGCCGGGCATGACGCCATCGTCCATTTTGCCGCGGAAAGCCATGTTGATCGATCCGTGACGGACTCCCGAATCTTCGTGGAAACAAATGTTGTAGGCACCCAAACACTTCTTGACCAATCGCTTGCGCTTGGAATTAATCGGTTTGTCCATGTCTCGACAGATGAGGTCTATGGGAGCATCGACGAAGGATCATGGGATGAAAACCAGCCGCTGTTGCCCAATTCCCCTTACTCGGCCAGCAAAGCAGCCAGCGACCTTCTGGTGCGCAGCTACTTTATAACCCACGGGTTGAATGCCTCCACGACGAGATGTAGCAACAACTATGGGACCCACCACTTTCCCGAAAAGGTGATTCCGCTCTTTGTCACGAACTTGCTTGATGGTTTAAAAATTCCTCTCTATGGTGACGGCGCTAATGTTCGAGACTGGCTCCACGTTGATGATCACTGCCGGGGTATTGCCCTGGTGTTGGAGGGGGGCAAACCCGGTGAGACCTACAACATCGGAGGAGGAACCGAGCTCACCAACACAGAGCTGACCCACCTTCTACTGAACGCCACGGGGCGGGATGAGTCCTTTGTGGAATACGTGGAGGACCGGAAAGGTCACGACCGCCGCTACAGCGTGGACATCAGCAAAATTCGCAGCGAGCTGGGCTACGAACCGCAGGTTCCCTTTGAGTCAGGCCTTGCCGATGTTGTGCAGTGGTACCGGGACCATCGCGATTGGTGGGAGCCCCTGAAAGAGAAGACCACCCCGTGACAAAGATTCTCGTCATTGGGGCTGGCGGAATGCTCGGTACCGATGTGATGCGCACTCTCTCCTCTTTCGAACCTCGGGGGATGACGCACGCCGACCTCGATATCCGAGAGGCACCCGACGTTGAGGCCGCGATAGAGGGATTCGACGTGGTCGTCAATACCGCTGCCTATACGCGGGTTGACGACGCAGAGAGCCATAGTGAATTGGCTTTTGCGATCAACGCCCGGGGCGCAGGGAACATCGCTCGCGCAGCTCACATGGCCAATGCCCGGCTGATCCACGTTTCAACTGATTATGTTTTCGAAGGAAACGCCCGTGTTCCCTATGCCGAGGACGCCCCCACGAAACCGCTTTCGGTGTATGGAGCGTCAAAACTTGCGGGAGACAACGCTGTGCAGGAACAACACGGGGCCCTCTCTTCAATTCTCAGGACATCATGGCTCTACGGGGAGCATGGCTCAAGCTTTCCTCGCACCATGCTTCGCTTGGGCCAAGAGAACCCCACGGTGTCTGTTGTAGAGGACCAAATAGGCCAACCTACGT
>JBLIEN010000040.1:0-9363 GCA_047633115.1 Pontimonas sp. | reverse complement strand
TTCGCCCTGGACGGCGTGAGGAATAGTCTGGGCCACGCGGGGTACTTTGAAGAAGTTCTTCTTTGCTTCCTCAACACCTTTGGAAATAGCGGTGGGAACTTCCCGGGCTTTGCCGTAGCCAACCCCGACCATCCCATTGCCGTCACCGACGACAACCAACGCGGTGAAGCTAAAACGACGCCCGCCCTTGACCACTTTGGACACACGGTTAATAGTCACTACACGCTCAAGGAACTGGCTCTTCTCGGTTTCTCTGGCGCCGCGATCGCGAGCCCCAGGAGTACGTTCACGGCCACCCCTACGAGCCTCACGAGGTTCGCTGGTGATATCCGTTTCAGGCGCTTTGACCGCGGGAGCTTCACTCACAGCGGCGTCCTTCGCTACTTCGCTCACAACGGCGTCTTTCACTTCTTCGCTCACAGTTTCAATCCACTCTCTCGGGCGCTATCGGCGACCGCTGCTACTCGTCCGGCATAGCGGTTGCCTCCACGGTCGAAGACCACAGCTACGACGCCGGCTTTTTGCGCGCGCTCAGCGATAATAGAACCAATTTGCTTGGCTTTTTCTGTTTTGTCAGCGGTAGACGAACGGAAGTCTGGCTCCATTGTGGAGGCAGAAGCTAGGGTGTGACCCAGCGCATCATCGACGACCTGGACAAAAAGGTGTCGCGCGGAGCGCGTCACGACAAGCCGGGGCTGAAGTGCGGTACCCACAACTTTTTTACGAAGCCTTGTGTGGCGACGATCTCTTGCCGCCGAGCGGCTCTTTCCTCTAACGAAAGCCATGTCTCTACTTACCAGCCTTTCCAGCCTTGCGACGAACGTGCTCACCCTCGTAACGCACACCCTTACCCTTATATGGCTCAGGCTTGCGAAGTTTTCGGATGTTTGCGGCAACCTCACCGACGGCTTGCTTATCAATGCCGCTCACGATGAGTTTGTCGTTGCCCTCAATAGTGAAGGTGATTCCTGCAGGAGGGTCCACCGTAATCGGGTGGGAGTACCCCAGCGAGAATTCGACACCCTCACCCTTGGTGGCGAGACGGTAACCCGTCCCGACAACCTGAAGTGACTTCTTGTAGCCGTCCGTGACACCGACGATCAGATTATGAATCAAGGTCCGGCTGAGGCCATGAAGCGATCGCGAATCGCGCTCGTCATTGGGCCTCGTCACCAAAACTTGGCTCTCGACCATCGCAGCAACGATGGGTTCCTTGACGCGCAACGAAAGCTCCCCTTTGGGGCCTTTCACTGATACATCTTGTCCCTGAATGCTGACGGTGACGCCAACGGGAATTTCAATAGGCATACGACCAATACGTGACATCTGGGATCACCATACGTAGGCGAGGACTTCCCCACCCACGCCTTTCTTCGTCGCTTGGCGGTCCGTCAGCAGGCCCGACGAGGTGGAAAGGATAGCAACACCCAATCCGCCGTGAACCTTAGGAATCTCCGTGGACTTCGCGTAAACGCGAAGACCAGGCTTGGACACGCGCTTAATCCCCACAATGGAGCGTTCGCGCTGCGGACCATACTTCAAGTCCATCGTAAGTTTTTTGCCCACGCGGGCATCCTCAAGAGCCCACCCTGCGATGTAGCCCTGTGCCTGAAGAATTTCGGCGATGTGCGTCTTCAGTTTGGAACTGGGCATTGACACCGAATCGTGGTGCGCCAGATTCGCATTGCGCAGCCTGGTCAGCATATCTGCGACCGGATCTGTCATTGTCATGGTGCTTCTCTTTTCTCTGGCTGGTTTCGGCTCCAGGGACACCTGGGTCGACCTTGTCAGTTTGCGGCGTGTTAGGCCTCGGTTGGGGTCTTACTGGCAAAAGGGAATCCGAGAGATCGCAACAGCGCGCGACCCTCGTCGTCGTTCCTCGCGGTGGTGACCACGGTCACGTCAAAACCTCGGACACGATCGATGTTGTCCTGGTTGATTTCATGAAATACCGACTGCTCGGTGATACCGAACGTGTAGTTACCGTTGCCATCAAACTGGCGGTCGCTCAGCCCACGGAAGTCGCGGATGCGAGGCAAAGCCAGGTTGACGAGGCGGTCAAGAAACTCCCAGGCGCGGTTTCCGCGCAGCGTGACGTGAGCACCAATCGGCATACCTTCACGCAGTTTGAACTGCGCGATGGAGACCTTGGCATTGGTGACGACGGGCTTTTGACCTGTAATCGCTGTCAAGTCCTTGATGGCGCCCTCGATCACCTTAGAATCCCTAGCGGCTTCACCCACGCCCGTGTTGACAACGACCTTGATCACTGTCGGCACTTGGTGTGGATTGGTGAAACCAAACTCCTCTTTCAGAGCCGGAACGATTTCGTTGCCGTAAATCGCCTTGAGGCGAGGGACATTCGAGGTGCTGGCCTGGGCAGTAGCTGACGCCATTAGAGCTCGTCTCCTGACTTCTTAGCGATGCGCACACGCACCTGCTTCTTCACGCCGCTCTTCTCAACGGTCTTGGTCTTAGAACCCACACGGGTGGGTTTCTTCGTCTTGGGATCCACGAGAGCCACATTCGAAATGTGAACGGGAGATTCGAAAGTCTCGAGCCCACCCGTTTTGCCGCCTCGCTGACTTTGGCCAACGCGGTTGTGCTTGGTCACGTAGTTGACCCCCTCAACGAGGACACGGTCACGCTCGGAGAGCACGTCAATGACGTGCCCCTGCTTGCCTTTGTCTCCGCCACGAGCTTCGCTCGCACCAGTAATGACCTGAACCAGGTCACCTTTCTTGATCTTTGCCATAGTTAGAGAACCTCCGGGGCTAACGAGATGATTTTCATGAAACGCTTGTCGCGAAGCTCACGAGCCACGGGACCAAAAATACGCGTTCCCCGAGGTTCACCTTCTTTGCTTTTAATCAGAACCGCAGCGTTCTCGTCGAACTTGATGTACGAGCCATCGGAGCGACGGGTCTCTTTTACAGTGCGAACAATGACGGCCTTGACGACCTCACCCTTCTTGACGTTGCCGCCAGGAATAGCATCTTTGACAGTGGCGACGATGATGTCGCCCAGGCCCGCATAGCGGCGCCCGGAACCACCCAACACGCGGATAGCCAAAATTTCTTTGGCTCCGGTGTTGTCAGCCACCTTGACTCGGGACTCTTGCTGAATCATGGGTTACTTCGCCTTCTCAACGACGTTGACTAAACGCCACCGCTTGGTGGCAGAGAGTGGACGGGTCTCAGAAATCATGACGAGGTCGCCTACACCCGCGGTGTTGGCCTCATCGTGAACCTTGACCTTGGAGGAGCGGCGCACGACCTTGCCATATAGGGGGTGCTTCACGCGATCTTCTACCTCTACGACGATGGTCTTATCCATCTTGTCGCTGGTGACATAGCCACGACGAACCTTGCGGTAACCACGTGCGTCCGTATCGCGGACGTCGCGGTTCGACGATTCGTGGCCCTTTTTCAGATCAGCGGCCATTATGCACTCTCCTCGGTTGCTTCAGGCTCTGCAGCCTTCTCGCTCTTCTTGGTGGTCTTCTTCGCAGCTTTCTCTACCGGAGCGGGCGTTGCCCTAATCCCCAGCTCGCGCTCACGAATAACGGTGTAAATACGGGCGATGTCGCGCTTGATGGCACGCAGACGGCCGTGATTGTCCAGTTGACCTGTGGCCGACTGGAATCTTAAGTTGAACAGTTCTTCCTTCGAGCGACGCAATTCATCAAGAAGACGCTCATCTTCAAACGTGTCGAGCTCAACTGGAGCAAGTTCTTTAGATCCAACAGACATTACATGCCCTCCTCACGCTTGATGATGCGAGCTTTCAGGGGAAGCTTGTGGATCGCACGGGTCAGTGCTTCCTTCGCGAGCTCTTCACTCACTCCAGCGACCTCAAAAAGCACGCGGCCGGGCTTGACGTTAGCTACCCACCACTCAGGTGAACCCTTACCACTACCCATGCGGGTTTCAGCAGGCTTCTTGGTTAGGGGGCGGTCAGGGTAGATGTTGATCCACACTTTTCCACCACGCTTGATATGCCGAGTCATCGCAATACGAGCCGACTCGATCTGGCGGTTAGTGACATAAGCACTGGTCACTGCTTGGATACCGTATTCACCGAAGGACACCGTGGTACCACCGGTTGCATGTCCACCACGTTTGGGGTGGTGCTGCTTACGGAACTTGACTTTACGAGGAATCAACATTCTTACTCGGCTCCCCCTGCAGCAACGGGTGCTGCCTCAGCGGCTGGCGCACCAGCCGGTCCACGACGTGCGCCACCGCGGTCAGGACGCTGAGAGCGCGAAGATGCTTGCTCTCGTGCGAGATCCTTGTTGGTGATGTCACCTTTGTAAATCCATACCTTCACACCAATACGACCGAACGTTGTTTTTGCTTCATAAAAGCCATAATCAATGTTCGCGCGCAAAGTGTGGAGAGGCACTCGCCCCTCACGATAGAACTCGGAGCGGCTCATCTCTGCGCCACCAAGGCGACCGGAAACCTGGATACGGACACCCTTGGCTCCTGCACGCTGCGCGCCTTGAAGTCCTTTACGCATTGCGCGACGGAAGGCGACACGACCGGTGAGCTGCTCAGCAATACCCTGAGCGACCAACTGGGCTTCCATCTCAGGATTCTTCACTTCGAGAATGTTCAGCTGAATCTGCTTGGCAGTAAGTTTCTCGAGATCGGCCCTAATGCGCTCCGCCTCTGCACCACGACGACCGATAACGATGCCGGGACGTGCGGAGTGAATGTCGACGCGGACGCGGTCACGGGTGCGCTCGATTTCAATTCGAGCAATACCCGCACGATCAAGCTCTTTTTGCAAGAACTGGCGGATGTGCACGTCCTCGGTTACGAAGTCCGAGTAGCGCTGTCCCTTCTTCGTGGAGTCAGAGAACCACCGCGACACATGGTCCGTGGTGATTCCGAGACGGAAACCGTAGGGATGTACTTTCTGACCCATTACTTGCCAGCCTTCTGTCTTGAGCGGCCCGGGTTCACCGAAGCCTCGTCGGGCGTTGCCAGGACCACAGTGATGTGGCTAGTTCGCTTATTGATACGAAATGCTCGTCCCTGAGCGCGCGGGCGGAACCTCTTCAAGGTAATTCCCTCGTCCACGAAGGCGCGAGTGATGAAGAGATCTTGGTCGTCCAAGAAGACACCCTCCTTGTCAGCGGTAACCCTGGCATTCGCCATGGCGGAAGCCACGAGCTTTGCAACAGGTTCGCTCGCTGCTTGGGGGGCAAACTTCAACACGGCGAGGGCTTCAGCAGCCTGCTTGCCACGAATTACGTCTACTATCCGACGCGCTTTTTGCGGGGTGACACGGATGTTGCGCACCTTCGCCATGGATTCAACCATTTCTCTACCTCCTCGTCACCGCACCTAGCGGCGACGGCCTTTCCGGTCGTCTTTTTCGTGGCCACGGAAAGTGCGAGTCGGAGCAAACTCACCGAGTTTGTGACCGACCATGGTTTCCGTAATAAATACTGGGATGTGCTTGCGGCCATCATGAACGGCGATGGTGTGCCCCAACATGGACGGCACAATCATCGAACGGCGTGACCACGTCTTGATCACATTCTTCGTGCTGGCGTCGTTCTGGCGAACCACCTTTTGAAGGAGGTGGTCATCCACGAAGGGTCCTTTTTTCAGACTACGAGGCATGTTCTACTCTCCTACTAGCGCTTCTTGCCGACAGTGCGACGACGGACAATTTGTTTGTTGCTGGCCTTCTTCGCTGACCGAGTGCGTCCTTCGGACTGGCCCCAAGGGCTAACCGGGTGACGACCTCCAGAGGTTTTACCTTCACCACCACCGTGAGGGTGGTCCACGGGATTCATGGCCACACCGCGGACTGTGGGGCGAACGCCCTTCCACCGCATGCGACCGGCCTTGCCCCAATTGATGTTGGTTTGCTCTGCGTTGCCCACTTCACCGATCGTGGCGCGGCAACGAGCGTCGACGTTGCGGATTTCGCCCGAAGGCAACCGCAACTGAGCATCGGGGCCATCCTTCGCGACGAGGCGGACAGAGGTCCCCGCGGAGCGAGCCATCTTGGCCCCTCCACCGGGACGAAGCTCAATCGCATGAATGACGGTCCCGACCGGGATGTTGCGCAAAGGCAAGCTGTTCCCGGGCTTGATGTCGGCACTGGCACCCGACTCGACGACGTCACCCTGGCGAAGCTTGTTGGGCGCAAGAATATAACGCTTCGTACCGTCTAAGAAGTGGAGCAGCGCGATACGCGCGGTGCGGTTCGGGTCGTACTCAATGTGAGCAACCTTGGCGTTGATGCCGTCCTTGTCGTGACGACGGAAGTCAATAATGCGGTACTGACGCTTGTGTCCACCACCAATATGACGCGTGGTGATACGTCCTTGGTTGTTACGTCCACCGGTCTTGGGCAGCGGACGTAGCAGAGACTTCTCAGGGGTACTCCGCGTGATTTCTTGGAAATCGGCAACCGAAGATCCGCGACGACCTGGGGTCGTCGGCTTGTATTTGCGAATAGCCATGTTCTACTTCCTACCTAGCCGACAGCCGTGAAGATGTCGATGGAACCAGCGGACAGGGACACAATCGCACGCTTGGTGTCTTTGCGTTTTCCTGCTCCGAACTTGGTGCGGCGCGTTTTCCCCATCTTGTTCAGGGTGTTAACTCCGGATACCTTGACTTTGAAAATCTTCTCGATAGCGAGCTTGATTTCCGTCTTGGTCGCACGAGGGTCGACCTCGAAGGTGTACTTACCCTGGTCGATGAGTGTGTAACTCTTCTCGCTGACGATGGGGCGAAAGACGACATCCCTGGGGTCTTTGTTCCAGGCTGCGGCGTGAACGGTCATTACTTGCCTCCCTTAGCGTCTGACTTACCGGCGACAAAGGACTCAAACGCTTCTGCGGTGAAGACAATGTCATCGGATTTCAATACGTCATAAGTGTTCAGCTGATCGGGGTGCACGGCGTGGATCCCGGCCAGGTTGCGGACACTCTTCTGACCGTTGAGATCCTCGCGGCCAATAATCATTAGGACATTGGGGCCGGGGGCGGTTGTCCCAATGAGCGAAGCTGCCATCTTGGTGGACGCAGCTTGGTCGGTGCCCAAACCCTGAATCACGTGGATGCGGCCCGCGCGAGCGCGGTCAGAGAGAGCCGAGAGCAATGCTTTTGCCACCATCTTCTTCGGGGTACGCTGCGAATAATCGCGGGGTACGGGCCCGTGGACAACACCACCGCCGCGATGCTGAGGAGCACGAATCGAACCCTGACGGGCACGACCAGTTCCTTTTTGCTTGAAAGGCTTACGGCCAGAACCGGACACTTCGCCGCGGTGCTTAACCTTGTGGGTGCCCTGGCGTGCTGCCGCAAGCTGCGCGACAACGACCTGGTGCATTAGGGGAATGTTAGTGACCACGTCGAACACGTCAGCGGGAAGCTCGACGGAACCCGACTTCTTTCCACTCTGGTCCAACACATCAATGGAGGTAGCCATGGTTAGGAGCCCTTCCTTGCGTTACGTACGAAAACCAAACGGCCTTTGGCTCCAGGAACTGCGCCTTTGATCAAGAGCAAACCGTGCTCTGCATCGACGGCGTGAACGGCAAGGTTCATGATCGTGACGCGATCGCCACCCATACGTCCCGCCATACGCATCCCCTTGAAGACTCGAGAGGGAGTAGAAGAGGCCCCGATCGAACCGGGCTTGCGGTGGTTACGGTGCGAACCGTGAGACGCTGACACACCCTTGAAGTTGTGGCGCTTCATGACCCCGGCGAAACCCTTACCTTTGCTGGTTCCCACGACGTCGACCAACTCGCCCGCTGCGAACAGCTCTGCGGTAATCTCTTGGCCCACTTCATAATTTGCGGAGTCATTGGTTCGGATTTCGGTGACATGACGTCGGGGAGTGACGCCTGCCTTCGCGAAGTGGCCCTTCAGAGGCGCCGTCACTTTACGTGGATCAATCCCACCAGAGGCAATCTGAATGGCTTCATAGCCGTCTACCTCGTGGGTGCGGATCTGAGTCACAACGTTGGGGGCAACCTGAATTACGGTGACAGGAACCAACAAATTCTTATCGTCCCACACCTGAGTCATGCCGAGCTTGATGCCCAACACGCCTCTTGTCGCAGTCACAGTTGACATGGTCTATTTCCTTAAAGCTTGATTTCGATGTTGACGTCAGCAGGGAGGTCGAGTCGCATCAGGGAATCCACAGCTTTGGGCGTGGGGTCAATGATGTCGATGAGACGTTTGTGGGTGCGTTTCTCGAAGTGCTCGCGAGAATCCTTGTACTTGTGCGGCGAGCGGATCACAGCAATGATGTTTTTCTCGGTAGGAAGAGGGACAGGTCCCACAACAGTCGCACCCGCGCGCGTCACCGTGTCAACGATTTTTTTGGCTGAGAGGTCAAGACCAGCGTGGTCGTAGGACTTCAGTCGGATGCGGATTTTTTGTCCGGCCATGATTGTCTCTTTCTCTTGCTCGTACAAAATTTTCATTTTGCACCTTCAGGGCACTCGAGCGCTTACGCGCTTTCATGCACACACCACTGTTCTTCTATCAACACACTTCGACGCGCCTGAGGCACTCACGTCCACCAAGAACTTCGGTGGCAGGGAATTGTCGATGACGTTGTGTTCTGCTACCTGCGGCCTAGGAAACCTCGCAAAAAACGAACCTATGCACAACCTGGGAGTGAGCCAAACACGAATGTCTGGCGTGTGGAACGTTCGTTACTATTCCACAGCCTGGCATTTCGCGCAACCCGGGCGTGTCGCGACTGTAAGCCTTGTTTGCCTGCGGGAGCTTCGCACCGCCGGTAGGCGGACTCAGCGCTGAGCTCCACAGCTGGCTCTCCAATGGTGTTTTCACACAACCCCACGCCGTTTCGGCGGCTTAGCGGCTCCGAAAAAGCATGACTGCCCCTACACAGCTGCTTCTGCGCGGGGCACGCACTGGCGCCGGTTAAGTCCTCGGAGAGGGTCAGCCCCGCGCTTCGTCGCTTCCAGCAACTCAGCGAAGCGTGGGTTGTCTTGGGGCCCCCAGTTTTGAAAACCAGGCGAGGGCAAACTCCCCGGGCCCTTGGGAGAAAAAGTTGAGCCACACTCGGGCGACAAGCGTTAAGGCCGCTGCCACACCGAGAGCAATCAGCACGTTCACCCAGTAGGGAAGGGCTTGATATTGGCCGAACCCCCATGCGCCAAAAATGAGACTCAAAATCGCAGACTGTGACAGGTAGACGGTCAGTGACATGCGGCCCGGATACGCCATAAGGCTGACAGATCGCGGAGCACGGTTAACAACCCACACCAAGGCTCCGATATACCCAGCGGTGAGCAAAGGCGCGGTGAGAAAGCTAAAGAAGAAAGCGCTGAGGGAGACCGCCTCGG
>JBLIEN010000039.1:0-9367 GCA_047633115.1 Pontimonas sp. | reverse complement strand
GAGTCTTCAAAGTTGACGATGACGAATGCGAACGTGTTGTCCTCGACGCCCTTGAGCTTGGGTACCGCCACATCGACACCGCCATGATTTATCGCAACGAGGCGGCGGTTGGTCGTGCGATAGCAAAAAGCGGCATTGCTCGCGACGACCTTTTTGTGACCACAAAACTGTGGAATGTTGACCAAGGCACAGGCGCAACAGCCGATGCTTTGGCAACGAGCTTGGAATTGTTAGGCCTGGATTATGTAGATCTGTATCTCATTCACTGGCCGGCCCCACTGAGGGAAAAATACGTAGAGACCTGGTTGCTTCTCGAAGACATGGTCGCGGTGGGCCACACCAGGGCCATTGGAGTGTCGAACTTTGAACCCGCGCACTTGGAGAAGATTCTCGAAGCAGGAAGCACGATTCCTGCCGTGAATCAGGTCGAGCTGCACCCCGCGTTCCAACAGCGCAAAGCCCGCACCTTTGGCGAGGACAAAGGAATTTTGACAGAAGCCTGGGGGCCTCTAGGACAGGGTAAATACGAGCTCGCTGAGCTTCCGGGGCTCAACGAGATTGCCGTCAAGAATGGCAAGACGATTCAGCAGGTCGTTCTGCGTTGGCATCTCCAAGAAGGTGTCATCGTGTTCCCCAAGAGCGTTCGCAAAGAACGCTTAGCGGCGAACCTTGATGTTTTTGACTTTGTACTTGATGCTGAAGATATGGCCGCAATGGTGGCGATGGACTCTGGCCGACGAGTGGGAACCCACCCGGATGACGGAAACTGGTAGCACTTCGATGAATCGCCTATCCCAGGCGGTCAGCCCCTACCTGCTCGCCCACGCTCATCAGAGTGTTGAGTGGTACCCGTGGGGTGAAGAAGCTTTCGCGGAGGCAGCCAGGCGCGATGTTCCTGTCCTGATATCCATCGGGTATCGCACGTGTCACTGGTGCCATGTGATGTCAAGGGAAAGCTTCGATGACCCTGCCACCGCTGAGTTGCTCAATGAGCACGTAGTGTCGATCAAGGTGGATCGAGAAGAACATCTCGATGTTGATGCCACTTACTTAGCTCAGGCCGCCGCCTTTACGCGGAATTTGGGGTGGCCACTCACCGTCTTCGCGACCCCCCAGGGGCAAGCCTTTTATGCGGCGACTTATCTGCCCCCGGCTGCACGGGAGGGGCTTCCTTCTTTTTCTGACGTCATTCATGCGGCGTCCAAGGCGTGGAAAAATAATCGCAGCGAAGTGTTGGAGAGCTCATCGGCGCTTGTGGAGGCCTTGGCCGCTGCGAACGCCACCCTCCACGACACTTCGCACCCAGTAGTGACGCCAGAAGATCTGAGCGCTGTGGTGGGACAGCTTCGTCAGACCGAAGACCCCGAACACGGGGGCTTTGGGCGGGCGCCTAAGTTTCCGCTCGCCCCGGTGCTCAACTTCCTCTGGGGCCGGGGATCACTGGGAGACGAGGACGCGAGTGCGCTGGCACAGCGAGTGTTAAAGCAGTACACCGAGTCCGATTTATGGGATTTGGTAGAAGGGGGTTTCTTTCGCTACTCCACGCAAGCGGATTTCTCCGACCCCCACTATGAACGCATGCTTTATGACAACGCCGGATTGCTCATGGCGTACTCGCGCCAACGAATGCCGAATGTCGCAGGGAAAATTGTGGGGTTTTTGTCCTCGCAGCTCGGCGTGGGAGAAGGTCTTGGTACCGCACTCGCCAGTGGGCAAGATAGCGAAAGCACGGTCGAGGGTGTCTCCAGCGAAGGGGGTTACTACCGTCGAGACGCGGAGGCTCGAGCGCTGTTAGAACCTCCCGCGCTCGACGACAAAATTGTGACGGGCTGGAATGGCCAAGCACTCGAGGCGCTGGCCCACGCTCACCGGGCAGGAGTGGAGGGAGAACCGGGGCTTTTAGGTGCCCGCATCGCTACCTGGTTGCTCGATCATCATGTTCGAGCCGATGGCTCACTTATCCGCGTGTCCCGCAACGGGATCCACAGTGATGCCCCTGCAACTCTGGAAGATTACGGAAGTTTTGCCCTGGGTTTACTCGAGTTAGGGATGGCTTTAGGGCGCGCAGATTTTGTTGCACGAGGCGGTGCCCTTGTCGAGCGTGCCCGGGGAGACGACACCGAACGAGCAGACCCGGTATTGCTCTCCAAAGGTCTCGTGGCCCACGGTCTCTCGTCCGGCGACATCTCCGAGGGGGCAAGCCCGTCAGGACGTTCCTCGATGGCACTCGCTCTGTTGCGCTGGTCCCACCTGATGTCACGTGTCTCGTTACGCGAAGAAGCGCTTGCGCTGGTGGCCCCCTATATTTCTCAGGCGCTTCATCAGCCGCTGGGCCTGGGGGGAGTGTTGCGTGTGCTCTCGGAATATGCCGCTCCCGTTCGCGAGCTGGTCGTGGTGGGCAAAGAGAGCGAGCTCGGAGACGTTGCTCGCACGTGGCAACCCGATGGCGCCGTGTGTTTAGTTCTCACCCCCGCGCAGGGCGCAGAATTTTTGGCCATCGGTTGTGACCTGGTGGAAGGCCGCTTAGAGGCCCCGGAGCCCACGGCGTACCTGTGTGAACGCGGGGTGTGTTCTCTGGGGGTGACCGACGCCGCAGTGCTTTCTGCCCAACTGACACAATGAAGTCGTGCTCATCCTTGCCGCGACACCTCTGGGAAATCTTGGCGACGCCAGCCCGCGCTTAGTTGAAACCCTGAGCACGTCTGACCTCATTGTTGTCGAAGATACGCGGATGACAAAGAAGCTGATGGCGATGCTCAACATTGACTCCAGCGCACCCATGATCGTTGCCAACGAACACTCTGAGGCGGGGGTTATCGACCGTGTCCTGGAAGCGGCTGCACATTCGAACGTGGTGTTCGTGTCCGATGCCGGTATGCCAGGAATTAGTGACCCCGGCTACGCCGTGGTGGCAGCGGCCAGAGCCGCGGGTGTTGCCGTCTCCATCATTCCTGGCCCAAGCGCCGGAATCAGCGCGCTTGCTCTCAGCGGTTTGCCCACTGATCGCTTCGTCCACGAAGGGTTTATCCCTCGGAAGGGACGTAAAGGGTATTTCGAATCCCTGGCAACGCAAGAACGCACCATGGTGTTTTTTGAATCTCCCCACCGTCTTGCGTCGGCGCTCGCCGATGCGGCCTCGGTATTTGGTCCCGACCGTGAAGCGTGTGTGGCACGTGAGCTCACCAAAATGTTCGAAGAAGTTGCTTGGGGATCGCTCAAGGAATTGGCTCATCGGTTTACTCAGGGGACCAAAGGCGAAGTTGTGGTTGTCATCGCGGGCAAGCCTGCCGGGACTACCGGTATCGACGAGGCCCTGACGCAGGTGGAAGGGTTGATTGCCCAAGGGGTAAAGCGTTCTGACGCGTGCGCACAGGTCGCAAAAGCCACGGGTATCCCTAAGCGAGCGCTGTATAGCGCGAGTATCAGCGCACACGCGTAAGGTTGAACCTCGATGGCACCTTCTAACTCTGATTCCTTTTTGATTGCGACACCGATTTTTTATGTCAATGACGTGCCGCACATTGGGCACGCCTACACCGAGGTCGCCGCGGACGCTCTCGCCCGTTGGATGCGCCAAAGCGGCATAGATACCTGGTTTTTGACCGGCACTGACGAGCACGGTCAAAAAATCATGCGCACTGCTCTGGCAAACGGGGTTACCCCCAAAGAGTGGGCGGATCGTTTGGTGGAACAGGCGTGGAAGCCGCTTCTGAAAACCCTCGATTTGGCCAACGATGACTTCATCAGAACCACGGATGAACGCCACAAGAGTGCAGTGAAGATGTTCCTCACTTTGCTGTACGACAAGGGATTTATCTACCAGGGAGAATACGAAGGCTTTTATTGCGTGGGGTGTGAGGAGTACAAACCCCTCGTGGATCTGGAAGAGGGGGCGGGGGAGTTTGTCGGCTCCAAACTCTGTCCCATTCATTCCCGTCCGGTGGAGGTACTTAAAGAAGAGAACTATTTCTTCAAGATGAGCACCTTCCAGCAAGATTTGTTAGACCTGTACGCCCGTCAACCTGACTTCATTCAGCCGGCTAGTGTGCGCAACGAAATCATTGCCTTTGTCAATCGCGGCCTTGACGATCTCTCCATTTCACGGTCCAATATTGACTGGGGCATCGAAGTGCCCTTCGATGACACACACGTCACCTATGTGTGGTTTGAAGCGCTCTTGAACTACATCACAGCCACCGGTTGGGGCGACGACGACGAAAGCTTCGATAAGAAGTGGCCTGCCGTTCACGTGGTGGGCAAAGATATCGCGCGCTTCCACGCTGTCATCTGGCCCGCCATGTTGATGGCCGCGGGTTTGGCGCCTCCCAAGACAGTGTTTGCTCACGGCTGGTTGCTGGTCGGTGGAGAAAAGATGTCCAAATCCAAACTCACGGGGATCGCGCCTTCGGACATCACCGATGTATTCGGGTCTGACGCTTTCCGCTACTACTTTTTGCGGGCTATTACCTTCGGATCCGATGGTTCCTTCTCGTGGGAAGACCTTTCTGCTCGCTATGAGGCCGAGTTGGCCAACGGGTTAGGGAACCTCGCCTCCCGCGTCATCGCGATGGTCACTCGCTATCGAAATAGCACCGTGCCAGTGATGCCTAACTCCCAGCCGGCGGATGATGCCATCCAAGCGGTCATGCTCGAGGCCGTGGCAAACGCGGACGCTGCCATGCACGCTTTCGCGCCCCACGAAGCTCTCGCGCAGATATGGCGCATTGTGGAAAGCGTCAATGGCTACATCACGGCGCAAGAGCCGTGGGTGTTGGCCAAAGATGAAGCCCTGGCCCAGCGCCTTGACGCCGTCCTCTATACCTCTCTCGACGCTTTACGGGCACTTGCGGTCGTTCTCTCGCCCTTCATGCCCCAGGCCACCTCCAAGCTTTGGCAAGCGCTCGGAGCTAACGATTCGCTCGGTGGGATCACGGCGCAACGTGTCACTGACGCCGGTGTTTTCGGCCTGCTGCCGCCTGGCTCCGGTACCGGTGAACTGACTGCTTTGTTCCCTCGCATCGAGCAAGGCGCCTAAGGCGATGTTGTCTCCCTCAGAGGGGCTCCCCCCTCACCTTCGCACCAGGGGAAGTGTTGAATCTGGGGGTCGCGAGATTTCCTTCCCTCCTGCACCGCCACCGTTAGCGGTCGGGGTGTATGACAACCACGCTCATCTCGAATTCGCGGATGGGGATAACCCCCTGAGCTACACCGAGCACCTTGATCGCAGCGGTGCCGTGGGAGTCCTGGGAGTCATACAGGTCGGTACAGATGTCGAGACCTCGCGCTGGTCAGCAGCGTTGGCAGCGCGGGAACCCCGAGTGCTTGCGGCGGTGGCGATTCACCCCAACGAAGCCCCCACGCTTCATGCCAACGGTGAATTAGAGCAGGCGATGAAGGTGCTTGATGAGCTTGCGGCGCTTCCCCGTGTTGTTGCCATTGGGGAAACGGGGTTGGATTACTTTCGCACCCAAGAAAATCTGCAGGGAGTCCAGCGCGACGCGTTTCGCGCGCATATTGCCCTGGCAAAGAAGCATGGTCTTGCGCTGCAAATCCATGATCGTGATGCTCACGATGATGTGGTCGCAATTTTGAAAGAGGTGGGGGCGCCTGAGCGCACGGTGTTTCATTGTTTCAGCGGGGACGGGGCCCTGGCCGAAGTCTTAGCCCACGAGGGTTGGTATGCATCGTTTTCCGGAACGGTCACGTTCAAAAATTCTGGGGGCCTCCGTCAGGCTCTGAGCATCATGCCGCGTTCCCGAATCTTGATTGAAACGGACACTCCGTTTTTGACTCCGCTTCCTTTTCGCGGAAAACCCAATAGTCCCTACATGATTCCTTACACCCTGCGCGCCATGGCAGACACTCTGGAAATGGATGAGAGCCTCTTGGCGGCTCAACTCACCAGCAACACCCAAGACGTCTATGGGCGATTCGATGATGAACCCTTGTCAGCCCCAGATTCTGTGATTCGTGAGCGCTGACAATTCTTCTGCGCTGTTAGGCGCCGGAGAGATTCGTGCACTGGCTGCCGGGTTGGGATTGGTTCCCACCAAAAAGCTGGGACAAAACTTCGTCCATGATGCGAACACGGTACGCAAGATTGTCGTATTGGCAAAGCTAGAACCTGGCGATCATGTCTTAGAAGTCGGCCCAGGTTTAGGTTCCCTCACTCTGGGTTTGCTCGATGCCGGAGCCGAGATGACAGCGATAGAGCTTGACTCCCGGTTGGCGAGCATCCTCCCGCAAACCATCGCGGCCCACCAACCGCAGGGGCGCTGCGAGGTGATTGACGCCGATGCCATGGACGTTACAGAGCTTTCCACCCCACCCACTGTGTTGGTGGCAAACCTTCCCTACAACACCTCCGTTCCGATCGTCCTGCATCTGCTGCGCACGTTTCCTAGCCTTCGTCGGGTGCTCGTCATGGTGCAATCAGAAGTTGCCGAACGCCTCGCTGCGTCACCGGGATCCAAAGCGTATGGCTCTCCCAGTGTTAAGGCAGCGTGGTTTGGTCGGTGGAGTATCGCCGCCCCGGTCTCCCGACAGGTTTTTTGGCCGGTACCCAATGTCGACTCTCTTCTGGTGGCGATGGAGGCGACCGCGCCCCCTGGAGATGACAGTCTGCGACGTGTCCTCGACGCCACAGTTACACATGCTTTTCGGTCACGGCGAAAAATGGCGAGAGGGGCACTTGCCGAGTACTTAGGTCCCGCCAACGTTGTGGCGATGATCGAGAAAGCCGGTTTGAAGCCCACCGATCGTGGAGAATCGTGGTCGCTTGAACAATTTGTGGCCTTGGCGAAAGTGGTGAGGGACTCGTGAGCGCTGCCCGCGAAGTGTCCACCGCATGGATTGTGCTGGGGGTGCTCGTCGGCGCGTTACTCGGTGGCTTTGTCAGGGGTGAGGGCCCAGTGTTAGAGGCCATCACGTGGGGTGCGCTCGGGGTGATGGTGTTTCTGGTGATTTCTGCCCTGCCTCTGCTGTCACTCGGTCGGGCTGTGTCGCAGCCGAGGGTATTGGTGGCGCTCTTTGCTCTGAACCTGGTGGTGGTGCCCGTGGTGGCCTTCGTGCTCTCTCGGGTGCTGTGGCAACACCCCGCCTTGCAAGTTGGGTTGCTCCTGGTGCTGCTGGCTCCCGGTGTGGCCCTCTCTTTGACCACTGTCACCCAAGCTGGTGGCGACGTCGAAAGTGTCTTGGGCGCAAAGCCGGTGCTTCTCATCGGGCAGCTCATCGTCGTTCCCGTCTACGCGGTGGGGCTCAGCGGTGGGGTGTTAGGTTTTGCTGATTTACCCCCCACCTTTCTCGCGGTTGGCGCTGCCATTCTGCTGCCGGGCCTTCTGGCCTTAGCGCTTCAAGCCGTGGCCGCTAGGAAGAGATCAGCAGCCCGTTTGCGCTACCGCCTCCGCCGCGCCACCATTGCTTCGATAGCGCTCGCAGCAGCCTTGGTGTTGTGGACGCGGGTGCCAGACCACCTGGGGGAACTGACCGAACTGTTTCGACTGGTGCCCCTGTTTTTCACCTTCTTGGTGCTCATGGCGCCCTTGGGGTTTTTGGCAGGAGTGTTGGCAAGCTTGAGTCCGCCAGAAAAACGGGCGATCATCATTGTTGGCGCTGGCCGGGGTGGGGTCATCATGTTGCCTATCGCGATGGCCATGGACGCTGAGGTTTGGGGGATGATCCCCCTGGTGGTTGTGGCCCATCTCACAATGGAAATCATCGGGATGAGGGTCTATCAAACGATTGTTCCCGAAATTGTCCCCTTCGACCAACGCTAGAGCCCGGGTAATCTAAAGCCATGTCGCGCCGTGTAGTTGCTCAAGCCCCGGGGAAAATCAACCCTATATTGCGCGTGGGGCCTCTCACCGGTGAGGGTTACCACGAGCTTTTCACCCTTTTCCATGCCCTCGACATCTGGGAGACTGTGGAAGTCAGCGATGCCACAGAGTATCGCCTCACCCTAGAAGGCAGTGTCCCTCTGGGGGACGTGCCACTTGATGAGAGCAACTTAGTGGTGAAAGGGGCGAAGGCCCTCGCGGCAGAAATCGGACACGACGGCGCCGCCACACTCCACATTCAAAAAGCGATTCCTGTGGGAGGCGGCATGGGCGGAGGTTCTGCGGATGCCGCCGCAGCTTTGGTGGCGCTGAACGAACTCTGGGGTTCCCAGGCTGATTCCCAGACCCTTCACCGAATCGCTCTGAGCCTGGGGGCGGATGTCCCGTTTGCCCTCTTCGGGGCAAGCGCCCTGGGGAGAGGGTATGGCGGTGACCTCACACGCGTGCATTCAGGCCTGTTTCACTGGGTGCTCCTCCCGGTTGATCATCATCTCTCCACTCCGCGGGTCTACAGGCGCCTGGATGAGCTTCGCGCAGGGCACCGTGAGCTGTTGCCCCAGGAGCTACCAGAACCTCTCCTCCACGCTCTGGCCGCCGGGGACCCGCTGGCGCTTGCCGATCATCTTCACAACGATTTAGCATCCGCTGCGGTGGATCTGCACCCCCCCATTGCCACCCGACTCCTCGAGGGGGAGAGGGCCGGCGCTCTGTGGTCGATGGTGTCGGGCTCTGGCCCCACCTGCGTGCTTCTCGCCCGGGATGCTGAGCATCAGAGCGAACTTGTCGAGAGACTCGGGCCCGGCGGCCCCGCTCCCCTTCCTACGGTGTCGAGTCCGCTGGGTGCTCATCTCGTGTGAGCACCGAGGGTTCCTTCTGGAACACACTCAGCACCACGAGATAGATAGCGGAGAGCACCAAGAAAATGTCGGCAACATTTCCGATAAAGAATCCGGCGTAGTTAATAAAATCTACGATGTGGCCTTCACCAAAACCAGGGTCACGCAGCAGGCGATCCCCCAGGTGACTAATCGCGCCGCCTAGTAATCCTGCGATACCGATGGCGAAGGACGCCTGGGTGGTGCGAAGCGCAACCACCACAAGTGTGATGACCGCAACGGCAGCGATGAGAGTCAGAATCCAGGTCATACCCGAGCCCAAGCCAAAAGCCGCACCGGGGTTATGGACCAGTTGCCACCCCAAAAGATTTTCGATGACCGGGTGGTACTCCCCAAGCTCGAGGGTAGATTCTGCCCACCACTTCGAGGCCTGGTCCAATGCCACAATCGTTAGGGCGGACATGCCAATCCACCAGCGCAGAGCGTGCGGGGCAGGTTTCTTCGTGGTCACAGATTCCTTAGGGGGTGGAAGGGTCTAATACCTCCATTATTCCATGGTCTCTGAAGAAGAAGCTTTTAGCGGCTTTCCACATCCAGGCTGAGCTGGCGCAAAGCCTGGGCAACACTGCGTCTTTCCGTCTCAGGCAGGGCGCGTAGCAACTCGTGTTCGGCATCAATCAGGGCGGAAAACGCGGT
>JBLIEN010000038.1:0-9468 GCA_047633115.1 Pontimonas sp. | reverse complement strand
GCTCCGCGCAGAGGAGACGCCCGTGGGGCGTTCATTAAACGTGCCGCCAGGGAGGGAACCATCGCCAAAGTGTCATCTAGATTCACGCCTTTTCGACCCAAGACAGCGACGCCCACCGTGTCCCGGGAAACCGGCGTGATGTACAGCTCGGCATCAGCGACGTAAAAAACTTCGATGGTGGAAGACCACGGTGCTACCTGGAAATGTTGCCGCAGGCCGTAGCGTTTAGCCCGTTTGCGCGGCGCGACTACCACGCCCAAATCACTGGCCACCCGGGAGTGAAGGCCGTCGCACGCGATCACGTAGCGCGAGGTGATATCGCGATGGGCATCGGTAGTGACCGTGACCGACTCGTTGTCTTGCCGGAGGGACACATATTTTTCTTGCCACACAGTGGCACCACTTGTGAGCGCCTGTTCCCGCAGTGCATCGCTCAACACGGTGCGCCTGACGCCTCGTCCTGGCGCCCCAGGGAACCGGTGCTCCACGCGAGTGGAACCTTGCTGATAGGCGACCCCCAGCAACTCTTCGCCAGGAGGGTCAATGCCGAGCTCTGCGAGCAGGGGCGCAACACCAGGCATTAGCCCTTCACCGCAGGCCTTATCACCATCCGTGGGCCCACCGTCTAAGACGCAGACAGAAAGACCGGCTTGGCGGGCAAAGACGGCCGTGGCGAGCCCCGCGGGACCGGCCCCCACAATGACCAGATCCAGTGTGCTCACCGAAGCTCTCCCAACGCACGATTCTCGGTGGGAATGCGGAAGCCCAGGAGCAAGATGGCGTTCAACACCGTAAAAGCGATAGCCGTCATCCAGGCTGAATGCACCATGGGCAACGCAATTCCTTCTATCGCCACAATCCAATAGTTCGGATGGGATAACCAGGTAAAACGATATGGGCCACGGCGAACGCGCGGCGCCCCCGGGACCACGATGACACGGGTGTTCCACTGTTCTCCCAGAGCCCAAATCACCCCGTATCGACCGGCTTGCGCGGCCAGGGCCAAGGCCAGAAACACCCACCCCCACACGGGAACAAAAGGCCTGTCGAATATCCAGACCTCGGCCACCGCAGAAAAAAGGAGGCCGGTGTGAAGCGCCACCATCCAGGGAAAATGACTCAGCCCGTACTCTTTGCCTCCCCGAGAAAAAGCGAGTGCGGCATGGCGTCGGGAGATGCGCAATTCCCAGAGTCTTTCCACTCCGGTGAGCAAGACGAATACCGTGTAGGCGATCACGTCCACTCCAAAAGAACAAGCTCGACGCTGACCCCAGGGCCCAGAGCAAAGAGCAGCGCGCGGTGACCAGAGGGTCGATTCATGGATCGAGCGAGAACATGCAGTACCGCACTCGAGGATAAATTCCCCACTTCTGCCATTACTTGCCAGCTCGTGGCAAGATCACTGGGGATTAAGCCCAGTGTGTCGGAAAACGCTTCGAGCACTCGTGGCCCTCCGGGGTGGGCAATCCACGAGCCAATGTCAGAGCGGGTGAGCCCGTTGTCTGCCAACAACTGATCGACATCACCGGCGAGATGGGCATCAATGAGCTCCGGCACCGCAGGAGTCAACATCAGACGAAACCCTGTGCTGCCAATGCGCCAGCCAATAGTTTCTTTGCTTTCGGGATACAGCGCGCTACGCGAGGCAATGACCCGCACTCCCCCTTGACGGGGATGGTCTTCGCCGACCATTACGACCGCTGCGGCTCCATCACCAAACAGCCCCGTTCCGACAATGTTGGCCATCGAAGGGTCATCCCACTGAACCGTCAACGAACACAACTCCACCGACACCAGAAGACCGATAGCTCCGGGGTGGCCGCGCAGATAATCGGCAACGCGAGCAAGGCCTGAAGCACCCGCCACACATCCCAAACCAAAACTTGGGACGCGGACAAGGTCGGAGCGAAAACCTAAGTGTGTAGAAAGCTCGGCATCCAACGAAGGGGCACCCACCCCAGTCACGGTCGTAAAGAAGAGGTAATCAACATCTGCAGCGGTGACCCCCGCCTTGGTCAAAGCCCCCGTGGTCGCTTGCACTGCCAATTCGAGCCCGTGGTGATGAAACAGAGCATTGGCGTTCGTGAAACTGTCAATATCGCGATACTGCTCAATAGGCATGACCAAGTGCCGGGTTTCCACACCGGTAGAGCGATGAATGCGGCGAATGACCTCACCCATGGTGGCGTCGGTAGCGAGGCCGTCGACAAGCTGATCCGTAATGTCTTTTTGGGCATGCCGAAATGTCGGAAGTGCCGGCTCAACCGCGAGTATTCTTCCCACTGCGGAAAAATACCATGCCCCGGTGGGAACTGGGGGTGGTCGAGATGGCCTCCTTGATGCGCAAGCCCGCCGATTAACCCACCAAGCACCCTTGCCCACGAGGCCTCAGCGTGGGCACATTGTCACGCTAAAACCCCCGGCTCAGCATTTCGCCAATGAAGAACTCTCGCTCTCGCGCCGCGATGTCTGCGCTTTCGCTCGCCGGTCTGACGCTGATCTCGGCCTGCGGGGGCAATGTGGAAACGTCAGCAGGACCCATGGCAGGAAATTTTCCACTTCTGGCTGTCAGCTGGACAATGACGTCGCGGGGTCTTTTCAGATAGCCGACGGCACGCTGGCGCTGGAGTTTCTCGCTGATGTGCCGGCAGCGGGCGTCAGCGGCGTAACCCTGGAAACACGACCACTGGTATCACCGCACGATGGCTGCGGCTTTAGCCGCCTCTTCGCTACTCGGACAAAAAACGCAGAGTACCCCTCTTCAACGCTCTGCGCGGCAAGCCCGGAAGCACCGCGCCCCAGCGAGGACAATAAGACGCGAAGCGCCCCCGATGATTCTGGGGACACAACTCACCTTGGGTCGTTAGCATCGTAGGATGACGACACTTCGAGAAAAACTCCGCCGCGTCGATGCGGTCGTCATCAAGTTACTGGACGCTATTGGTCTCCCCTTTCTTCGGGTGGGAATCGGCCTCATATTCATCTGGTTTGGTGCTCTTAAGCCCCTCGGCATCAGCCCAGCTGAAGATCTCCTCGCTGCCACTGTGTATTGGTGGACTCCCGAGATTGTTGTTCCGGCTATCGGATACTGGGAAGTTCTGATTGGGGTGACGTTCCTCATCCCGGCGCTCACCAGAGTGGCGATTTTTCTCCTCGCATTCCAAATGCCGGGAACTTTCCTTCCTTTGATACTCCTCCCCGAAGTATGTTGGGATGTTTTCCCCCTGGGGCTGACTCTTGAGGGCCAGTACATCGTCAAGAACCTGATCATTATTGGGGCGGCACTCGTCATCGGTTCCCGCGTCAGTGGGATTCGCGCAACAAAGCGCGATGCGTTGAGCTCCACTCGTTCTCTTACTCTTCCTTAGGCCCAAGGCCCGGCACCTGTGCCCAGACAGTCCTCAGTGCACTCCTCTACACTGACAATCTGACGAGGTGACGCAAGGATGTGAGTCAAATGGCAGTGTGGTTCTGGCTCCTCGCAGCGGGCGTATTGTTCGTTGTGGAAACCATTACCGCAAATTTGTTATTTGCTTCTCTGGCATTTTCCGCCGCGACCGCCATGGTGACGGCCTGGGCTGGTGGCGGTTTTCTCGCCCAAGGAATTGCTTTCGCCGTTTCTGCTGTTTTCTCTCTCGCAATTTTGCGTCCTCTGGCTTTGCGAGAAATATCGAAACGTACCCCCAAAAATGCCACCAACACCGAGGCTCTGCTCGGCGTTTCCGCGCTTACCCGGTTAGAGATTACCGAGTATTCCGGTGAGGTCGACCTCCGTGGTGAAGTGTGGAGTGCACGCAGTCTCACCGGGACAATCCCCGCTCAGCACCGCGTTATCGTGTCAAAAATTGACGGCGCCATCGCCATCGTCGAACCAGCCCCATCCCCATCCCCATCGTCCGCTCTCTAGGAGGTCTCACCATGGATGCCATCGTTCCGATTATCCTCATCGTTGCAGTTGTCGCCTTTTTCTCCCGCGCCATTCGCATCATCCCGCAAGCAAGCTCCGGTGTTGTTGAACGCCTTGGCCGCTACAGCCGGACTCTCGAAGCGGGGCTCAACTTGCTCATTCCTTTTGTGGATCGTCTGCGGCCCCTGATTGACCTGCGCGAACGAGTGGTGTCCTTCCCTCCCCAACCAGTCATCACGTCGGACAACCTGGTGGTACAGATCGACACCGTCGTGTACTACCAAGTCACCAGCCCCAAGTCAGCTCTCTACGAGATCGAAGACTTCGTGATGGGCATCGAACAAATTACGATCACCACTCTTCGTAACGTCGTCGGCGGTATTGATTTGGAACAAGCGCTGACGTCGCGTGAAACCATTAACTCTGCCCTGCGCGGGGTACTGGACGAGGCAACCGGAAAATGGGGGGTGCGGGTCAACCGCGTCGAAATCAAATCCATCGAGCCGCCCGAAACAGTCAAGGTGGCCATGGAAATGCAGATGCGGGCTGAACGCGAAAAGCGTGCCACGATCCTCACCGCTGAAGGTCAAAAGCAGAGCCAAATCCTGATAGCAGAGGGCTCCAAGCAGTCAGAAATTCTCAACGCAGAAGGTAAAGCTACAGCCCAGGTTCTGCGTGCTGAAGCCGAAGCTACCGCGGTGAAGCAGGTATTCGACGCGGTGAAGGAAGCCGAACTGGACGAAGCAATGCTCGCTTACCGCTATCTCGAGCAGCTTCCCCTCATGGCCCAGGGTGACGCGAATAAAGTGTGGATTATTCCCGGTGAACTATCCGGTGCGATGAACAAGCTGGCACAAGCCTTTCGGCCCGAAAAATAGCCCCACCCCATAATCCAAGCCGGGAAAGACGCGCGCTGGGCAAGCAAAAAGCTCTGCTCGGCGCGCGATCTCCTCTCGGCCCCGTGGGCCACGCTCCTTCTCTCGGGAGGAAACTGGCTGATAAACAAGCGGGCTGCCCGAAGAGTAAGGGTTCGGCTTTGCAGGTTCACTTCACCTGTAAAGCTCACGATGCTGGGGCTCATGCCGACCCCACACTGTGATGCGGGAAATGGCCGCGGCACCGTGATCCTCGGCACAGCTGCTGGCGCACGTGGAATCCGTGGCGGCAGGGACTGGTCAACCGTTCCCCCTCTTATCTCCCAGGAAAGCGGGACTAGGATGAATCGTTTATGACTGTTTCGTCTCCCGCAAATTCTCAACCCGGAGTTCTCCGGGGTCTTTCGCGGATGCTTCCCTACGCGAAAGCAGACCTTCCCCGCCTGGGTTTGGGGATGCTGATTGCCTTGATGTCGAGTGCCTTTGCTTTAGCTATACCTCTCGCCCTTGAAGCCCTGGTAGACGGGCCGCTCACGACCGGAGATTCCTCCCAAGTGTGGGGAGCGGCCGGACTCGTCGCCCTCTTGGGCCTTCTCGAGGCACTCTTTGTGTATTTACGCCGCGTAACGGTCCTCACCCCCGGCACCCGCATCGATGCCAAACTTCGCACGTCGATTTACAACTATCTCCAGGATCTCCCCGTCTCGTTCCACGACACCTGGCAAAGCGGGCAACTGCTTTCCCGTGCTCAAACCGATGTGAGCCTTATTCGCCGGTGGATGTCCTTTGGTCTCGTGCTCTTGGTAGCAAACTCCATCACGATTGTGTTGGGAGTGGCGATTTTATTCACCTGGAGTCCGCTTCTTGCCGGTGTTTTTGTGTTGTGTTCGTTGCCCATCCTGATTTTTGGCTCACGATTTCGAACCCGATATTCTGGGCTCTCTCGAATCACTCAAGACCAGTGGGGCGATGTTGCCACGTCGGTCGAAGAATCCGTTCACGGCATTCGCATCCTTAAGTCCTTTGGGCGGGGACCCCAGGCCCTCGCCGCCTTTGGCCGGCGTGCCGGACGAGGTCGCGACCTCGAAGTGACCAAGGGACGCACAATGGCAACCCTGGGATTCTGGCTGGGCTGGATTCCTGACTTCGCCTTGGCCGCGTGCTTGCTCCTAGGTGTGTGGCTGGCGAGCACCGGCTCGCTCTCTACGGGCCAGCTCTTTGCGTTTTTTGCCACAGCTGCAGTTCTCGCAGGGCCCATCGCGTCGATCGGTTTTCTTTTAGCCCTCACCCTCGAAGCGCGAAGCGGGGTCGATCGAATTTTCGACGTGTTGGACACCGAGAACACCATCGTGGATCACCCCGGCACAGCGTCGCCCTCGAACACCGAAGGTTCCCTCGTGTTCGAAGGCGTCCATTTTCGACACGGTGATACCCCCACTAATCGAGGCGACATCATTGACGGCGTCACTCTAGAAATCCGCCCCGGAGAGACGATGGCGCTGGTGGGAGTGACCGGCAGCGGAAAAACAACCCTCACGGCCTTGCCTACCCGCCTGTATGACGTGACCCAGGGACGTATCCTCCTCGATGGCGTGGATATCCGCGATCTTGAGCTGACGGAGCTTCGCACCCGCATCGCCATGGCATTTGAAGACGCCACACTGTTTTCTGCCAGCGTGCGCAACAACGTGTTGTTGGGCCGGCATGATCTTTCTGATCCTCACAGCCCCGAAGCCGACGCGGTGCTCCACCAGGCACTCGAAATCGCCGAAGCAGGGTTTGTCTTTGATCTCCCTCACGGTGTGGACACCGTCATCGGCGAACAAGGGCTGAGCCTCTCTGGCGGCCAACGCCAGAGGCTTGCACTGGCGCGAGCCATTGCGGCAAAACCCGAAGTGTTGGTGCTTGATGACCCCCTCTCCGCGCTGGATGTTGCGACAGAGGCCCGAGTGGAATCCGCCCTTCGGAAGGTCCTTGCAACCACGACCGCCCTGGTGGTCGCCCACCGTCCTTCCACCGTGATGCTCGCCGATCGTGTCGCACTTTTGGACAATGGTCGCATTGCCGCGGTAGGAACACACGCGCAGCTACTGGCCACGTCCCCTGCGTATCGCAATGTTATTTCGTCCCTGGCGGACACCGATCAGGCAGCGCGGGAGGACCGAAACGTCACCGACGCCACCGTGGAGTTGGAGATTATTCAATCTGCCGGCGTCGAAGACGATGCCCGAGAAACACGGTCGGATACTGGGGCGACTTCATGAGCATGATGGGCGTGTCAGGCGAAGACCGCAACGACTTAACCCGCGAGGAAAGTGCACAGATTCGTCGCCGGTCCCTCACACTGTTGCTGGACGTCATGCGCCCCCATCGTCGCCGCTTTGGCGTCACGATGGCGTTAGTTTTTGTCAGTACCGCGCTGCAAGTCGCAGGACCTGCTTTCATTGCAGCGGGAATTGACCAAGGATTACCGGCGGCTACTGACGATCAGAATTTCACCCCGATAGCGCTCATTGTGGCGGGGTTCCTTCTCTCCGGTCTCGGGGCTGCCGGTCTGTTAACGCTCTATAGTCGCCTGTCCATCACCATCAGCCAGGACATCATGGCGGAGTTGCGTCGCAGGGTTTTTGCCCAAACTCAGCGGCTGAGCATGAGTTTTCATGAAAAGTACACGTCTGGGCGCATTATTGCCCGCCAAACCAGCGACATTTCCACCCTCGGGGAACTGCTCAACGGTGGTCTGGGAAACCTGGTGCAGGGAATCCTTTTCATGGTCTTCACTACCGGAGCGCTCCTGCTCTTGGATCCCTCGAGCGCACTGCCCTTGCTGGGGGCGATTCTGCCAGTGGCGGGGGCCACCTGGTGGTTCTCGAATGCTTCGCGCCGCGAGTTTCGGGCATCTCGCACGTATTCCGCGCGACTTATCGTGCAGTTTGTCGAAAGTATGGCCAGTATTCGGGCGGTGAAAGCGTTTCGGCGCGAAAAGATCAACCAGGACACCTACGCCGACAAAGTCGAGGACTACCGGGAAGCAACCCGGCGCACCATTCAAGTTTTTGGTATCTATGACCCGATGCTCAAAGTCATCGGCAGCATCACGGTCGCCGTGGTGCTGCTCTTAGGGGCTTTCCGCGTGATTGACGGCGCGCTCGAAATTGGCGTCCTGCTCGCGGCTGTTTTGTATACCCGCAACTTCTTTGGCCCGATAGAGAATCTGGCCATGTTTTACAACTCGTTCCAGTCCGCTTCCGCGGCGTTGGAAAAAATCTCCGGAGTGCTCGAAGAAATTCCCGCACTCCCCGAACCCGAAGAACCCGACGCGTTTACCTCTTCCACCGGGGCGCTGCGGCTAGACGGGGTCTCTTTTTCTTACACCGATGACGCTGAGGTGCTTCCGCGTTTCGATCTCACAATTCCTGGCGGGCAGACTCTCGCTCTGGTCGGGGCCACCGGGGCGGGGAAATCGACGCTGGCGAAACTGATTGCTCGCTTCTATGACCCCTCCGAGGGCACCGTTACCCTCGATGGGGTCGACCTGCGAGATATCGCCGATGTTGACTTCAGACGCGCTGTAGTGCTCGTCACCCAGGAGGCATACATGTTCTCCGGGAGCGTGTTGGACAACATCCGGCTGGGCAAACCCGATGCCACCGAGGCCGAGGCGGAGCGAGCGGCTCGTGCGGTGGGGGCTCATGACTTTATTCACGCTCTCCCCGAGAGCTACAACACCGATGTCAACAAACGCGGCGGCAGGCTCTCTGCGGGCCAACGACAACTGGTGTCCTTTGCCCGGGCATTTATTGCTGATCCGCGCGTCCTCATCCTGGATGAAGCCACCGCATCACTGGATATTCCCAGTGAACGCTTGGTGCAACATGGCCTGCAAACACTGCTCGCAGACCGCACCGCGATCATCATTGCCCATCGGCTCTCCACGGTGGAGATAGCCGATCGTGTGCTGGTGATGGAAGAAGGCCGCATCGTCGAAGACGGGCCTGCTCTAGATTTACGCCAGGGCTCAGGACGCTTTGCTACCTTGCATCAGGCCTGGCTCGACTCACTGGTGTAGTGCTCCCGCCCGGGAACCCGTTGCCTTGGCGTGGGTCGAGGGTGCTAGTGGGTCTTGCGGCGCAACCGACCCTGGCTCACTGCTGCCCCGCATAAGACGGTGGTGCAGCCCACCAACTGGTACCAGGTAATTGTCTCCGAGGTAAAAATTACTGAGATAAGAATGGCCACGACGGGGACAAAGTAGATCACCGTGGAGGATACGAGGGAACCAGCGAGAGCGATCAGCTTGAAATTCCAGACAAAAGAGATACCTGTGCACAGCACCCCCAGCGCCAGGATGGACCCTATCTGAGTGAAGGTGGAAGGCGCCTGCCGAACTCCGAAGAACAGAAAAAGGGGCAACAGGGTCATCGCGGAGAAGCCAAACTGCATGGTCACCAAGGCTTCTGGCGCGGTCCTGTAAGGGAGAATGTATTTTTTTGTATAGGGGTAGGACAAGCCGTAACAGATGGTGCAGCCCAACAGAGCTAACAGTGCCCACGCGGGGTAGTCACCAAAACCCAACCAGAAACCAGAAATTGCCAAGGCCCCGGCAAGACCAATGAGCAATCCCACAATCTGATCTCTGGTGAGTTTTTCCCCGCGGAATATAAAAGCGATGGCAAGAAAGGTCAT
>JBLIEN010000037.1:0-9578 GCA_047633115.1 Pontimonas sp. | reverse complement strand
ATCGCGAGCTATCCGAAGTGAGTACCTCATCGCCGAGCGTAATCTCTCCTGTGAGGCGATGGCGGCCCCACTCGAACTTTGTATCGGCAAGAATCAGGCCCCGGGCTTTAGCGATAGAGGAGGCCCTCGCATACAGTTCGAGGCTGAGAGCGCGCAGCGCTGAGGCATCAGCTGTACCGAGAATGGCCTCGACCTGATCGAAGGAAATGTTTTCATCGTGTTCGCCCGGAGCGGCCTTTGTCGCGGGAGTAAAAACGGGTTCCGCAAGTTCATCCCCCTCAGAAAGACCAGCGGGGAGAGCGATGCCACATACTTTTCCGCTGGATTGATATTCCTTCCACCCACTGCCCGCGATGAACCCTCGAACGACGCATTCGATGGGAAACATGTCCAAAGGCTCTACGACCATCGCCCGTGCGGCAACTTCGTCAGGGGGCCGCTCTTGGGTCAGATGGTGGGGGGTGTCCAGGAGCATTCCAAACCACCATCGGCTCAAAGCGGTCAACATGACCCCTTTGTCGGGAACATCGGGCGTAAGGATGTGGTCGAAGGCACTCACGCGATCTGTAGCAACCATCAATAGCGACGCGGCATCGGAGATACTAAATGCCGTGTGTGGAATGTAAAGCTCACGAACCTTCCCCGAGTAGACGGGTTTCCAGTCGGTGAGTTGGGTCACTCGATGCCTGAGGCGATGTCAGTGCGAAAGTGTGACCCTTCCAGGTGGATATGCGCGAGGGCGCCGTAGGCGCGTGTGCGAGCAGATGCAAAGGTGTCTCCCCGCGCAACGACGCTCAACACTCGCCCACCGGTTGCCAAGAGGTCACGCCCATCCCATGCGGTCGCAGCGTGAGCGATACTGACGCCCTCACCGCGTTCGGCTTCTTCTAACCCCGAGATTACCCGACCAGTTACCGGATTTTCGGGGTATCCCTCATTCGCCAGTACAACCGTGATTGCGGCGTCAGGAGAAAACTGGGGGGCTTCGACGCTGGAGAGAACTCCTCTTGCCGCGGCGTACAGCACGGGCGCCAGAGGCGAACTTAACCGTGCCAAGACGACTTGGGATTCGGGATCCCCAAAGCGGGCATTGAACTCAATGACTTTCACACCTTCTTCGGTAAGAATCAACCCGCAATACAACAGACCGATAAAGGGAGTTCCACGCTTGGCCATCTCGGTAATGGTGGGCTCGGCGACGGTTTTCTGCATGTCAGAGACGAAAGTGTCGGGGAGCCAAGGGAGTGGCGAATACGCACCCATTCCACCGGTGTTGGCGCCCAAGTTGTTATCGAAGGCACGCTTGTAATCCTGCGCAGGAGTCAAAGGAACGACGGTGTGCCCATCACTCACGAAGAACAGCGACACCTCTGGTCCACTCAAAAACTCTTCAACCAGAACGTCTCCGTGTTGCAAGTAGAACTCGGCGTGCTCAATTGCTGCTTCTCGGTCTTCGGTGACTAGGACACCTTTGCCCGAAGCTAGGCCATCAGCTTTGACAACGTAGGGCGCACCCGTGTGATCGAGAGCCTCAAGAAGATTCTCCCTGTCGGAGACGCTCCAAGCCATTCCTGTGGGAACCCCGGCAGCCGCCATAACGTCTTTGGCAAAAGCCTTGGACCCTTCCAGTGCTGCTGCATCAGCATTGGGGCCAAAGACAGCAACACCTGCTTTGCGCAGGCGATCAGCTACCCCGGTAACCAACGGCGCTTCGGGGCCGATGATAACGAGGTCGATGTCGGTACTGACGGCAAACTCGGTGACCACTTTGGGGTTTGTGGCATCAAGACCCACAACCTCTGCGTGAGCCGAAATACCGGCGTTTCCTGGGGCCGCCCACAACTGGTGGCTCTCTGGGTCACGACCGATGGCCTGGATGATGGTGTGCTCTCTTGCACCGGAACCTACTACTAAAATCTTCACGGGCTTACCCTACTCGCGAGAGCTTGCTAGCGTGTTGCAGGTGGCGATGAAAAGAATCTCTGACGACGAGGGGCTACAGGCTCTTGCCGCCTGGAAAAGGGGCGAGGCGACCTCTTCGGACATGGCAGTGGCCACCCGGTATTGCCTCCAGGTTTTGCGCCAGAAAGCGCCGGGGAGAAGCGTCGAGGTTCGGGTGCCGCCTTTCGGCGCGGCACAGGTAATCGAAGGGGTTTCTCATACCCGAGGAACACCACCTGCGGTGGTGGAAATGTCCCCGGAGACGTGGCTCGCGGTTGCCAGCGGCGGCACAAGCTTTATCAGCGCCCGTGATGCGGGCGATATTTCTGCCTCGGGCGAGAGGGCAGATCTCACAGCCTGGCTCCCCCTTTCCGGGCTAGCCTAGAAGTCATGTCAACGCCTGAGCCTGTCGACCGGCAAAAAGTTCGAGTCCGTCGCTCTCCCAAGTTGTCAGCTTTTGTGGCGGTGTTCGGACTGCTGGGGTTTTTTGGCACGCTGATCTTAACGGGATTGTTCCCCTCAGACCCCTCCATCGGATTCGTGGCTTTGTTTGCCTACTTCGCTCTGTATGGAGTGACAGGGACCATAGGGCTGGGAATGATTGTGTGGCTGGTGCTTGATTTGATTTCTCGCAAGAGAGCCAGGGAGCTAAACATGGGTCGCGAGACGACCGGGGGCACTAGCTAGCTTGATTGTTTTCAACCCAATCGAGGTATTCCGTGCTCACCGTGCCGGTTACGTACTGGCCTGTGAAGCAAGACATGTCTAGTTCAGTGACCCCGGAGCCTTCAATAATCGCGTCGCGCATGTCTTCGATTTCCTGGTAAATCAGGTGGTCAGCGCCAATTTCGCGGGCAATTTCAGGAATCGTGCGTCCCGCAGCTACTAACTCTTTTTTGCTTGGCATGTTGATTCCATACACATGGGGGAAGCGCACCGGCGGGGCCGCTGACGTGAACGTTACCGATAGGGCACCTGCTTCCCTGGCCATGTCTACGATTTCTCTGGAAGTCGTTCCGCGAACGATGGAGTCATCGACAATCAAGACGTTCTTGCCCGCAAACTCACTGGACATGGCGTTCAGTTTTTGCCTCACACTCTTCGTCCGGTGGGCTTGCCCCGGCATGATGAAGGTTCGTCCCACATATTTGTTCTTGTAGAACCCTTCACGATATTCAATCCCCAGTTTTCGAGCCACCTGCATTGCCGCGGGCCGGGCAGAATCGGGGATCGGCATGACGACATCAATGGTGTCGGTCGGGGCATATCGAGCAATAGTGTCCGCGAGTTTCTCTCCCAGGCGAAGTCGTGCCTCATAGACCGAGATGCCATTCATGATGGAGTCTGGTCTCGCGAGGTAGACATATTCGAAGGAGCACGGGGCTAGGCGAGGGTTCTCTGCGCACTGTCTGGCTGTCATGGTTCCATCGCGGGCAATAAAAATTGCCTCGCCAGGATCCACGTCCCGCACAGTTTCATATCCACTGGCCTCCAGTGCCAACGATTCACTGGCAACCATCCATTCATCTCCGACTAAGCCTGTCTTGCGCCTACCCAGAATCAGGGGCCGAATCCCGAAAGGATCCCGAAAAGCCAAGAGCCCCTGGCCCGCGATTACCGCGAGCGCGGCGTAGGAACCTTCGACGCGCTGGTGTAAGCGCGACACCGCGGTGAAAGCAACCTCCGGGCTGAACGAGTCGGAGGCACCTGATCTCTGCAATTCGCTCGCCAACACGTTGACGAGCAGCTCGGTATCCGAAGTGGTGTTGAGGTGTCGGCGGTCCGAGTGGTGAAGCTTCGCGGTGAGCTCCCTAGTATTAGTGAGGTTCCCGTTATGGACCAAGACAATGCCCCAAGGGGAGTTCACATAGAAAGGCTGAGCCTCCTGCTCCTTCTTGGCGCTACCTCTGGTGGCGTAGCGAACATGGCCGAGGCCGACCGTTCCGGGAAGGCCGCGCATGTCTCTGGTGCGATAACCCTCGCGGACTTGACCCTTTGTCTTGTGGATGTGGAGGGTCTGCCCATCCGAGGTGGCGATTCCCGTGGAATCCTGCCCGCGGTGCTGCAGCAACGCCAGTGCGTCATACACCTGTTGGTTGACGGGAGAAGAAGAGACGATGCCGACAATGCCGCACATTTCTGGGGCTTTCTCCTCGCGTTGGATGGCGTCTAAGACAAGCTTAGCGTCCAGGAGGAGCCCCTCTTTTTATTCCCGAGCGTTGTCCGTCACTCCCAAAGAAAGTTTGCGCCTGCGGAGGTATGCAAGGAGGCCGCCAGTGAGCATTACGGCGAGCAGGCTGAGGCCCAACCATGCAGAGGCAGCCCCAGTTTCTGGAATATTCGACTCACGTGGCGCCAAGAATGCAGGCTCCCGCTCGGTTGCGGGCGGGGAGGGTTCGGGAGAAACGTCAGGGGCCGGTTGAACGGCTTCGATCACTTCAGGAGTGATCACTCGGGAGGGAGACGGGGGCGGGGGGTCAGCGAGGACAGGGGGTTGTGGGGGCATCACTTCGGGCGCGGGAGCCTCTGTCGGAGAAGCGGAACGGGGTTGGGTGGGTGCGTGAAGCTCATCGCCTTCCCCCACGACCAGAGTTCCGATGACGGTATCGCTGCGCGAAACGACCACAACTCCTTCGGTTGTTGTTTCGGTCGTCCGAGTGATGGAGGGAAAGTATGTTCCCGGCGCCACCGCGCGGCTTGCGGTCATGGACACGGTCATCGTCGTTCCGAAGCTGTCGCCAACGCCAAAGCTGACGCCAGAGGGAAGACCAGAGATGCTGACGGCGGAGGTCTCTCCTGCCGCCAAATTCTCCGTGGTCACTCCGGTCTCGAGGACGACATGGGTGGCTTCTTCATCGGCGAGCACTGTCCACGAAGGGGACTGGAGACAGGAGGTGATCGTGGCCCATGTCTCGCCCCAAACACCAGCTTTAGACGCCGCGAAGGTGCTCGCGGCGTCTGCCGAACAGGGGTCGCGGTCCACCACCCCGATGGTGATGGTGATCGCATAGTTTTCTTCGCTGGTCGAGTGTATGTAGACAGTGGGGGCGAGATCCCCGCCGAATAGAGGATCTGTATGGCTATCAGAGCCACCCCAGTTCACGCTCCCGGCCCCACTGGTGGCGTGCATCACCAAGGTGGGGTGGGTGTTCGAAGCGTCGGTAACGATGAGTGTTGCCCCTTCCGTTCCGGAGAATTCGCTGTCAAAACCGGGAGGGAGAGACACGCCCCAAAAGATTCGCTTGCCGGCCATGACGTCGCCATCGATGGGTTCGAGCTGGAGTGTGAACAACGCGGTGTTGCCGACAACGCTCACGGTCTCACGGACGAAAATGGCGTTACGGGGGTCGGAGGAAACCTTCCCTGCCGTCGTCCATTCGGAGGTTCCTCCTGCCGTGAATGATGAGGTTTCGGTGGTTCCCTGGTACTCCATGCGCCTGGCGGGGTCGCCGCCGTACTCCCATTCCAAACCAAAAGTCCCCGCAGACCTGAAAGCACTCTTCGTCCAACCACGAGTTCCAGTGGTGAAGGTGAGCGGGGTGCCACCCTGAAGAACACCGCCGGCAATATCGACTCCCGACCATTGCACGGAAGAGCTCTGCGCGGCTGGTCCGGAGGCGTTTGCTCCCATGAGGGGGGCATTGGAGACCCCGGCACCCAGAATGACGATGCCCAGCCAGGACACCCAGCGGGAAAACACAGGGGGGGAGGACGGGGAGGAGCTCATTCCAGAAGGCTAAGGAGCAGGCAAAGATTCACGCCAAAGTTATTCACAGCCTCCAACTACACTGGAAAAGTGACCTCTCCCTCGCCTTACGCCGACAGTGGCGTGGATACCAATGCCGGTGATCGAGCAGTTGACTTGATGAAAAAAGCGGTCACAGCCAGTCACTCTTCCCGGGTTATCGGCGGCCTGGGGGGGTTCGCCGGCCTGTACGATGCGTCTTTTCTGCTCTCCTACCGCCATCCCGTCTTGGCCACCTCCACCGATGGTGTGGGGACGAAAGTGGCGATTGCCGCGGCCATCGATAAGCACGACACAATCGGGTTCGACCTGGTGGGCATGGTGGTTGATGACATTGTCGTGGTGGGCGCCACACCACTCTTTATGACCGATTACATCGCCTGCGGTCGCGTGGTTCCCGAGAGAATTGCGGCCATTGTCGAAGGTATTGCCCAGGCGTCCACAGAGTGCGGGGTGTCGTTGGTCGGTGGCGAAACAGCGGAGCATCCAGGCCTGCTCGGCGAAAACGAATACGACCTTGCGGGTGCCGCTACCGGCGTCGTGGAGGCGAGCGCCATGCTCAGCGCCGAGAGCGTGACCCACGGGGACATCGTTCTTGCTCTCGGTTCGAGTGGGCTTCATAGCAACGGGTACTCTTTGGTCCGCAAAATTGTGGAGGACAACGCCTGGTCGTATCGTGAGCTGCGGCCAGAATTCTCCCAAGAATTGGGCTTAGAGCTCCTTCAGCCCACCCGGCTTTACACCTCGGCTTTGGTCGATACTCTCGCCGCTTTTCCCGCCGCCATCCATACGCTCAGTCACGTGACCGGGGGAGGAATTGCGCAAAATCTTTCTCGGGTCCTACTCACCACCGTTGGCGTCACCCTTGAGCGCTCCGGTTGGTCGCCCCCTGCGGTGATGCGTGTGCTCGCTGCTGCGGGAGGGTACAAGCTTGAAGCTGTCGAAGAGACATGGAACATGGGTATCGGCATGCTTGCGGTGGTGGATGCGACCCAGGCGGATGCGATTGCGGCCAGGTTGAAGCTCCACGGCCACACAGTGTGGCCGGTGGGCGTGATTCAGAACGCTGCGGATGTAGCAGCACATGCCCCCACCACGAGCGCTAAAGGGGTTATCGGTGGAGCGGTTGCGCTGGTGGGAAAATATCGGGACTAGTCCCTGGCGGTGTCGTCTTCAGGGTCTTGCGCTGGGTCGACATCAGTCGAATTGTCGGAACTCGAAAGTTCACGCTGGAGCTGGCTGAGATCTGTGTTGGGACTGTAGTACTTCAGCTCACGCGCTACTTTTGTGTTTTTAGCTTTTTGCCGACCACGACCCATGGGCCACTCCTTCGTTCACATTGACCACTTCGAGAGCGCCTGCCCCGGGTAGTGCCCGATGCAGAAACAAACTTTATCACGCGGGCTTGGTAAAAAACTGGTCACACAAAAAGTGTGGAAACAAGGGCGAAAGCCCCGAGGCACGCTCCTACCCCACCCAGGGCATGGGCGAGGCCCAGCGCTATCAGCCGTGAGGCCCTTCGGGTGTGGTCACCGGGAAGTAATTGCACGGCAAGCGTGGAAAAGGTGGTGAGCCCTCCACACAACCCCGCCACCAGGGGCAACGCCCCCTCAAAGGCCGGGACCGCACTCACCCCACCGGCGAAAGCCGAGCCTACGACGTTGACAAATAGGATGGCCTGCCACGCTCGTCCCGCACCCAACGCCTGGCTCATGAGCCATCGCAGCACTGCTCCGAGAGCTCCCAACGCAACGCTGGCGATCAAGATTGTGATGCTCATAGCGTGTTGCCTTTCGAGGCGAGCGGCGCCCGTCCTCGTCGAATTCCAGCCCACGCGGCCAGAACACCGAGAGAGAAATTCACCAGAAGAGCCCCCACTGCGAAGGCGAGCGGCTCGGTGGCACTGAGTAAAGCGAGCGCCGAGAAGGTAGTGAACGAGCCCAAGAAGCCCACCGTGATTCCTTGACGAAGCCACGGAGTCAGCTGCGCGAGCCCATGGCTCAGCGCCCACCCCAGAGCGAAGGCGCCGAGCACATTGACAATGAGGGTGGCGAAAGCGGCGCCTTGGGGGTAATTCTGGAAACCAATGTCGATGCTCACTCGCCCGAGAGTCCCTAAAGCTCCGCCAAGCGCGACCGCGAGGAGTTCTCGAATTTTCACACATGTGAGGCTACCTGGCTGGCTCCTAAACTGGAGCAATGGCTTCTTCGAAGAGTTGGGTTTGGCGCGCGGGGGCTTGGAGCCTGAGCGCCACAGCGCTCGTTATCGCAGCCGTCGCCGCCTGGCTCCTTGTCTCTGTCTTCGCGGGCTCGCCTCAGGGGCAATCCGGTCAGGTGTTAGATGTCGAGGGCTACCCGAGCACCGTGAGCGCTCTCGGGGATGACGGCCGCGAACGCGTTTTGAGCGCGAGCCTGGAGGATGAGCGCCGGGGTTTCGATGAGCTAGCGGCAGGCGATCGCATCATCGTTTCTGGTACTGGATACGACGCAGCATCAGGAATATATGTTGCGCTGTGTAAGGTTCCCGATTCTCTAGAACTAAAACCTGGCCCCTGCCTCGGCGGAGTAGGACAGAGGGGAGAGGGACGGGAAGCCATCGCCGGCGTCGTCGAATATGGCGCGTCAAACTGGATTAATGATGACTGGGCATGGCGCCTCTTCGGGGCCCGTAGCTTCGACGATGCCAACGTGGGCAGCTTTACGGCCTACATAGAGGCCCCCGCAGAGTCGGATGAGAACGTGGATTGCACCGCAGTCCGCTGCGGGCTTTACACCCGAAATGATCACACCGCACTCGAGGACCGCGTGCAGGATGTTTATATACCGATTGCCTTTGGCGAGTAGGGGTGAACTTTAAAAACCTTGATGGCTCGTTGAGCGAGCGGGCCAATCATGATCGCGAACACCACTGTGCCAACTCCTACACCGCCTCCTAGAGACCAGCCGATCACCAGCACAATGACTTCTACAATTGTTCTCGCTACCCACAGGGGCCAACCCAATCGTGCGTTAAGCCCGACCATCAGGCCATCTCGTGGCCCCGGACCAAAGCTTGCGCCAATGTAGAGCCCACTCGCTATCCCCATCATCAACAGACCCGCGGCGAAAAGAAAAATCCTCTGCGACAGCAGGTCAGGAGTGCCCACCAGTGCTAATCCAACCTCCATGCTGGGCCCCACGAGCAGAGCATTGAGGATGGTCCCAATTCCGGGTCGCTGCCGAAGGGGAATCCAAAAGAGGAGCACCACACCACTGGTCACTACGACAATCCAGCCAAAACCAAAACCCCAGGTCAGGTTCAGCCCTTCCGCAAGGACGGTCCAGGGGTCCACCCCCAGACTGGCTTTCAACATCATGGCAGCCGAAAACCCGAAGACGAAGAGCCCTCCCAGTAGTTGCACCCATCGACGGGTGTAGTAAAGAGAGCGAGGCACCCCTCACTCTAACCCTGGAGATAACTGCCTCTGTTACACGAGGGCAATCCCTGGTAGTATTTAGGACGGAACAAGAGCACCCCATCGACGGGGAAGCTCGTGGGCCATCGCCTCGCAATAGTGAGAGCGGCCACATGTGTAGTTGAAACAGCCCTCGTCTGGCAACTGGTGATCTGGGTTGGTGTCATGTCAGACATCTCATCTCCCCATCAATCAACAGAAAGCTACGTCTGTCATGCCCCAGAACAAAAAGGCTCCTTTGTGGAGTCCCCCCAGCAAGCGCACCTCCTACCAAGACGCCAAGAAGCGACCCGCCGGCAAAACCTCTAGCGAGGGCAGCGGAGGGTCCGACCGCCCGGCCCGTGATGACCGGTCACGTGATGACCGTCCCGCTCGTCCTGCTCGTCATGATGGTCCGGCCCGCAATGATCGTCCGGCCCGCAATGATGGTCCGGCCCG
>JBLIEN010000036.1:0-9671 GCA_047633115.1 Pontimonas sp. | reverse complement strand
CGACTCGAGCAAACACGGCACGAGAAACCAAGGCACCGGCAGTGTTGCGGGCTTTCCGCTGTCGAGACTCTATGGCTAGCCGACAACCCCACGGTAAGGGGCGAATTCCGGTCCCGACAGCCCTTGTCTGAGCGTCCTCTTCTCCAACGAAAGTTATGACCGTCTTGTGACCATGGCGGGCGATGCCCGCATTAGATCCTCGAAACTCCGAGTGGGGCCGATGTTTCCCCAGCTCTTTTGCTCCCACCCTTTTGCTTCGCGTTGCTGGGACGGTGCCGATCAACCGACTTAGAGGAGTGTGGGGCCGCTCGACTCATGCTGGCTCTCCGAGTGCCCCGTACCGAAGCTTAAGAGTCCGAACGACCTACTTGCGGCGGTCGACGCGGTAGCCACCTTTCGGACTTATCCTCGTTTCATTTGATGCCTTCACCCGCCACCGTGAAGTTCCATCACCTGACCACCCACAGTTCTTCGGTTCTCCGCTGCAAGTACTCTCGAAATGTTCGGTGCGTAAATGGGGGTTGAGTGAGAGCCGAAGCCGCAGTTCAGCCTAAGCCAGGGTGATTTCGCCAAACAGACAGTCCGCGAGCAACGGGGCTTATCTATAACCACAATGGACAAATGAACACGATGAAAAATAGCTGGCGGTCGCGGGTTCCTCATCTGTTGGCAGCGCCGCTGGTGACTCCCGCTGGTGCTCGCGCACGAACTGGGGGCGGCGGCACAGCCCTCACAGAGTCCGCCGGCGGTTTTGTTTTGGTGTTGGAGAGACGCGTGACGCCTGGTGCGGATTTGAGGCCGGAACCGCCGACAGTTTTTTCGACTTGATTCTCTCGTTATCCACCCAGACCAATGAATGGGATGGCAAAGCCGGCTCTTGATCCGGGGGGGCACTAGCTACCGAAGGCCAAGCCGCAACGATTCGCCGGCTAATTTCAACAGGGCCCATCGAGCACAGCCGAAACTGATCACCTCGTTGACATCAGTGATTCACTCCCCCGCCACTTGGGTAGCTCGCTTATGTTGTGCGACACGGAGAGATCAGAATACTGACTCGCCAATATTGGCCCGTCCCTAGTTTTCCCCTTGGCGGAAAACTAGGGAGGCAGGAGGCTCACAAGGTCCGGATTCTCATGTGCCGCAGGCCGGAGGGCGCGGAACCGGAAGGGGAGAGAAAGCAGGCGCGGGGCATGGAAGAAACCTGCCGAGGTGTTGGTGGAGAGCTATCCAGTATCAGCGGTGCTGGTCAGTAAATACTCAGGAAAGGAAAGTGCAAACCTCAAGCAGAACGCTCTTCAGAAACACCCGCAACTCCGATTGGGTTTCTCTGCACGCGGGCAAGATAGGGCCGGGCGGAATTATTTGGCTGAGGATTGGGACTCGAATCCCTCCTTCCTCAATCGCAACGCAAGTACCCCTGCGTAGCGTGGTCGAACAACGTGAGTATTCGGTTAGGCTAAAATGGTTCTTAGGTGACAAAAGGTGAGTTACTCAAGTGGCCGAAGAGGCACGCTTGGAAAGCGTGTGTTGTGAAAGCAACCAAGGGTTCGAATCCCTTACTCACCGCCATAGCAGATTCTTTGTTTTCAGTTCCCAAAGGCGCGAGTCGGTCCTTAGCGAGTTCGCTCCGGACGGACCAGGGCGCCAGCCGGGTTTTTGCGGGCTTAAAAAATGGCGCGATGCTTTCGAGCGACAGATGGTTGTCTGCCTAGAGTGTTGCGAGATCTAGGAGCCCAAGAGGTAGAATCTGACCGCATTACTCGAGCTCTTGAATAGGAAGCTCGGCGGATCTGCCTCGGATTAACGAATGCGATATTCGAGGGCCCCAAGGTATTTCACAACCGAAGAGAGCGCGACTAAAAATTGGCATATTGGGGGGAGCTCGAATTTCTTTAGAAGTCGCCGGGTACCCTCCGGCGCAACACGCTGGATGTCTTAATTAGGGTACGAACTTTCCGGATTATTTCAGCCCGGACTCTCAAAATGAACATAATTAACCGAGTGATTCTCGGCATCGAGTCCCTTACCCGCGAGTACCCTCTGGAGAATATTTGGAAAGCCGCATACGCTCGCTCCGATGATGACGAAACAAACACCCATCGCGGGATCAAAGTAGAGCGAAACCAATGGTGAAAGTAAAATCCCCTCGTTTTCCTGAAGGGCGCAGGGCGCCTTAGGAAACTGGAATTCTTCAGCCCAAAAAGCGCGGGGTTTCTCAAGAGAGACGTGCTGGACTCAGAGGATTGAAAGAACTCAAAGTCAAGAAAAACCAAGAGGCCTTCTTCATTGCGGAGCATGTTTTTCGGGGTGAAGTCGATAGGGACATCACCGTTTGCCGCGCAGGCGAAAAGGGAGGCGCGAACCCGCAGTGTCTCTTGAGAGCTGAGGGAGAGAACGCTCCGGGGGTTGACGACCAAGGGGGAAGAAAACCAATTTTTTCCGCCTTCAAAGACTGGCAAAATCTCGGGAAATATGCCACGGTATTTTCTCGCTTCCACCTGAAAGCCTCACCAGAACCTCACAGATGGCGGAGGGCACTCCGCCTTCCGAAACGTGTTCAGAACGCGCCTGTTGGCCACCCAGGCGGGGGTTGGGGTATGCGTGTTCTTGCGTTGCGCGGTGCGTCTTTGCCCGTCCCTGCGGGAGGGGCAAAGAAACGCCGCCAAAAGCCCCGCTCGCTGTCGTGATTGAACCCTGCGTTCACCGGGTGTAGGCGGGGAAAGTCGATGAACTGGTCAGAGTCGCGGGCGCTGAACCGGGGGTATCGAGAGTCGAGGCGCCCAGGACCCGCCAAGACATCTATAGGGACCCTGAGGGATTTTGCCACCAGGAGTGGATCGGAACAATCTTCCCTTAGGTTTTTCCTGACGCGATTCATGGCGAATCCCGCGTTGGCGAAAATACTGTATTGACCAGGAGGAGAATCCCCCAGTGCACACTCAGCTAAGGCTGAGCGATGCGTCCCGTGCGCTGACGGTAGGGTAACTGTTGGCTCCTCGCGTGGCGCTAACTTGGCTAACTCCCCCAGGATGGAAACATAGCAAGGGTAACTGGGCTCTGGTGGGTGCGCGGGGGGTCTTTTTCGTGCTGGCAAGTTCTAGGCTGGGGGTATGGTCACCAGTATTTACATCACCTCTGCAGAAGGATCCTCGGGCAAGTCCACTATCGCCCTGGGAATCCTTGACGCTCTGCGGGCCAAGGTGGAGACAGTCGGCGTTTTCAGACCTGTGGCTCGCTCTGGGGAAGAACCGGACTACGTCCTTCAGATGCTTCTGGAACATGATGGCGTCGATTTGGCCTACGAGGAATGCGTGGGGGTCACCTACGACGATGTCCACCAGGATGCGGACGCTGCCATGGGCATCATCGTGGAGAAGTTTCGCGCGGTGGAAGCTCAGTGCCAGGCGGTAGTCATTGTCGGCTCCGACTTTACGGGAGTAGGAAACCCCACAGAATTTTCTTTCAACGCGAAAGTCGCTGCGAACCTCGGCGCCCCCGTTGTGTTGGTCGTCACTGGCCGGGAACCAACGTTGTCGGCAGGGAGAGACCTGTCGCTGCCAGCCAGAAGCGTTGAGGACGTCACCAGGGTGAGCGAGGCAGCACTCAGCGAAATCAGGGCCACCCACGCGAGCCCTGTTGCGCTCATTGTGAACCGTGCCAACGCGGGAGACTCTCGGGAGCTTGCAGAGAAACTTGGGTCACTTCATGCCCACCTTCATGTGGGGGTTATTCCCGAGGACGCCTTTTTGGTCTCTCCCACCGTCGCTTCAGTTATGGCAGCCGTTGGAGGGACACTCCTCCAGGGTGATGAGCAGCTTCTGGAAAGGGAAGCCTTGGGAGTGATGGTCGGCGCGATGTCTCTCGAGAACATCATCGCGCGCCTCCGCGAAGGGTTCGTGGTCTTAGTTCCGGGCGACAGGTCTGACGCGATTGTGGGGGTGCTGATGGCGCACCGCAACGAACACTTCCCCAGCCTTTCCGCACTCATACTCTACGGAGGATTTGAGTTATCCGATCGAGTGTCACAACTGATTCACGGTCGTGGTGAGACCCTTCCAATCATTCGAACCGACCATGACACGTATGAATCGGTGCTGCATGTGGTCTCTGCGAGAGGAAAACTCGCTGCGGACTCCCAGCGCAAGTACGACACCGCGTTGCAGCTTTTTCACACCAATGTTGATGCCAACGCGCTCCTTGAGCAGATGAACGTCACCGTGGCAGATGTGGTGACACCGCTGATGTTTCAATACACGCTCTTGGAGCGGGCGAAAAAGAACAAGAAACACATTGTGTTGCCCGAAGGACTTGATGATCGCATCATTCGGGCGAGTGCGACACTGCTCTCCCGTGACATCGTGGACATCACCTTGCTCGGCGATGAGCGGCTGATTCGTCAGCGCGCGAGCGAGCTAGGAGTCGATATTTCCCTCGCCCGAGTTCTCTCTCCTGATGACCCCCCGTTGCGTGACCGGTTTGCTCAGGAGTACTCGGTTCTCCGCGCGCACAAGGGAATGAGCGAGGAAATGGCGCGGGAGATCATCTCGGATGTCTCCTATTTCGGAACCATGCTGGTTCATATGGGCTTAGTCGACGGAATGGTTTCAGGAGCGGCCCACACCACGGCCCACACCATCACACCCAGCTTCGAGATCATTAAGACCGCACCGGGCGTCTCCATCGTGTCCAGCGTTTTTTTGATGTGTCTGGCCGATCAGGTCTTGGTCTATGGGGACTGCGCGATTGTTCCGGATCCCACCGCGCAGGAGCTTGCTGATATCGCTGTTTCTGCGACAGAAACGGCCGAGCGCTTTGGGATTGAACCCCGGGTGGCAATGCTGTCCTATTCCACCGGCGACTCGGGATTTGGGGCTGGCGTAGACAAAGTTCGCACCGCAACCGCGCTGGTGCGAGAGCGCAGGCCAGATCTCATTTTGGACGGACCGATTCAATACGATGCGGCGATTGTGCCCAGCATCGCTCAGGCCAAACTTCCTCAATCTCAGCTCGCTGGCGCCGCGACGGTGTTTATTTTCCCCGACCTTAACACGGGAAACAACACTTATAAGGCGGTTCAACGTAGCGCAGGTGCTGTCGCCATCGGTCCTGTTCTTCAGGGTTTAGCCAAGCCTGTGAATGACCTTTCACGGGGAGCAACAGTGAAAGACATTATCAACACGGTGGCGATTACTGCGATACAAGCGCAGGGGTCGGCCTAATGCAGATTCTGGTCCTTAACGCAGGGTCCTCGTCACTTAAGTATCGAATTGTCGACACCGATTCAGGGGACTCGCTTTATTCGGGACTGGTGGAGAATATCGGCGAGGGCCAGAGCGGTCCCACCCATCGGGAGGCGATAGAGCAGGCTCTAGAGTCTGTTCCCCATGGCGCCCGCATTGATGCTGTTGGCCACAGGGTTGTTCACGGTGGGGCAAGATTTGTGGAACCCACCATCATTACTCCTGAGGTCGAGGACCACATTGCGGATCTGTCGCCTCTTGCACCGCTCCATAACCCTGCGAACCTCGCAGGGATCGCGGCCGCGCAAAAAGCGCTTTCTGAGCTCGTTCACGTCGCTGTATTTGATACCGCTTTTCATCACACCCTGTCGGAGGCAGCAACGACACTTGCATTGCCACGAGAGCTCCGGGAGTCGCTGGGGATTCGCAAATATGGGTTCCACGGGACCAGCCACCAGTATGTGTCGAGGGTTGCCTCGACACTTCTAGGCGGCGACCCAGGAGATCATCGCATTGTGAGTCTTCATTTAGGCAATGGCTCCTCTGCTGCCGCCATTCTGGGCGGGCGATGCGTGGACACGTCGATGGGTTTCACTCCTACATCGGGGCTTGTCATGGGCACCAGACCCGGGGACCTCGACCCCAGCATCGTGACCCACCTGGTGAGGACAGGGAACTTTTCTGCCGACTATGTTGCGGAAATGCTGAGTAAAAACAGTGGCCTGCTAGCGCTTGCCGGTACCTCAGATTTTCGCGAGATCACCGCGGCGGCTAGTCGAGGGGAAGAGCCAGCGCTTGTGGCACTGGATGTGTGGGCGTGGCGGATCCGCCACTACATCGGCGCCTACGCAGCGCTCCTTGGCGGACTCGACGCGCTTGTCTTCACCGGCGGCATTGGCGAAAACTCCGCTGAAGGGCGGGTGCTGGCTACCCAAGGGCTCGAGTTCCTTGGGGTCACTGTGGACCCCTCTCTCAACTTTGGAGTACACAGCGGCGCGAGGAGCGTCTCCTTGGCCTATTCTGGTGCGACGGTGATGGTGATTCCTACGAATGAAGAGCGGGAGATTGCTCAGCAAACCGCTTCACTCGTCAGCTCTGCCCGGTAGGCTCCAGGCGTGGTTACTGCTCTGTATCGTCGTTACCGGCCAGAAACGTTTGCTGAGCTGATTGGTCAGGCTCATGTGACTAATCCGCTTGGCCAAGCGCTCCTGGGTGACCGCGTCAATCACGCGTATTTGTTCAGTGGGCCCCGTGGATGCGGGAAAACAACGTCTGCGCGAATCCTTGCCCGCTGTTTGAACTGCGCCACAGGGCCTACCGACACGCCCTGTGGGACGTGTCCCAGTTGTGTCGAGCTATCCCGCGACGGAGGGGGGTCTTTGGATGTTGTGGAGATAGATGCGGCCAGCCACAACGGGGTTGATGACGCCAGAGATTTGCGTGAACGAGCGGTGTTTGCGCCGGCGAGAGACCGCTACAAGATTTTCATATTGGACGAGGCCCATATGGTCACCCAGCAAGGATTTAATGCTCTACTGAAAATTGTGGAAGAGCCACCGGAGCACGTCAAATTTATCTTTGCGACAACGGAGCCCGATAAAGTTCTCGGAACAATCCGCTCGCGAACCCACCACTACCCTTTCCGACTTGTTCCTCCCTCTGAGCTATTGGCCTATGTGGAGCAGATGTGCGCCAAGGAGAGCGTGAGTGTTGAAGAAGGCGTGTTGCCGTTGGTGGTGCGCGCAGGGGGCGGCTCCGTTCGAGACACCCTGTCGGTGTTGGACCAACTCATCGCGGGATCGCCTGAGCCTAAGGTCACCTACGGCCACGCGATTGGGCTCCTTGGGTATACCCACGGTGAGCTTCTTGCCGAGGTCATGACCTCGTTGGCGTCAGGAGTGGGTAGTGCCACCTTTCAGGCGTTGGATAAGGTCATTCAGACCGGGCAGGACCCCCGGCGCTTTGGAGAGGACCTTCTCGAGTATGTCCGAGACCTGATCATTGTTGATCAGGCGGGAGTCGATGCGGCCGCATTATTGCCAGGCCTGAGTGTTGCTTCCCTCACGGTTATGCGGTCCCTTGCCACAGGACTCGGTACGCCGGCTCTTTCCGCTATGGCGGACGTGATGGCAGAAGCCTTGTCATCGATGACAGGCGCCACGTCACCCACGCTTCACCTTGAGCTTCTGATGGCCCGCCTTCTCGTCTCTCGCAGCACCAGCGGTGACACGGGGACACACGCAGCGGTATCTCCTCTTCCTCCTCCGCGAACCTCGACTGCTTCCGATGCTTCCGCTGCTCCGACTCCGGCTCCGGCCGTGGACCCTCCCTCCACCCCCCTCACTTCTGAACTGATGATTGATTCTTGGCCGGCGATTCTTGAAGGTATCGGGGAGAAAAAGCGCGCGGTATGGACGGCGCTTGTGGGAACCAGCGTTGTGGGACTTGAGAATGATGTACTGACGATTGGTTTTCCTAGCCTTTCGAGTTCAGAGGTGTTGAAAAAGCCCCAGGGCCCGGGTTTAGCTGTCAATGCGGAACTTGTGCGGGACGCAATCCTCGAGATATCGGGTCATCGTGTCAGATTTAAGGTCCAGGAGCTTGCTCCGACCGCGGCGCCGGAAGCCCCGCCCGAGGTAGCTTCTGCCCCCGAGGAAGTCCCCGCAGGCTCCTGGCCAACCGTCGCCCCTCCTCGTGCTGAGGGGGAAAAAACCAGCAATCACGAGACCCAGACCCCGGAAGAACCCGAGGTGGAGTCGCCCTCTGCCGCGGGGGCGCTGTCACAAGTAGGTGAAGCTGTCATCCGCGAGGTTTTAGGGGGAGAACTGGTTTCCGAGCATCCTGTTGCTAGCGATGAGGAGAAGTAGCAATGTATGAAGGCATCGTCCAAGACCTGATCGACGAATTCGGTCGGCTCCCGGGTATTGGACCCAAATCTGCCCAAAGGATTGCTTTTTTTATCGTTCAAAACGAGAAATACGACCCGGTGGTGTTATCGGAGCTGCTCAAGACGGTGCGAGAGAAAGTACGGTTTTGTCAGACGTGCGGGATGATTTCTGAGCGCGACACCTGCGGTTTCTGCCAAGACCCCAAACGCAACTCGAGCATGATTTGTGTGGTCGAGGAGGCGAAAGATGTCCTTGCCGTGGAGCGCACCAGGGAGTTTCGCGGGCTTTACCACGTCCTCGGCGGAGCCATTAGCCCCATCGATGGCATCGGCCCCGATGATCTTCGGATAAAAGAGCTGTTGTCCCGTCTGGCGTCCACCGAGGTGTCCGAAGTCATTATTGCGACTGATCCCAACCTGGAAGGGGAAGCAACTGCAACCTATCTCAGCAGGCTCTTGCATCAGCCTGGCCTCACCGTGACACGGTTGGCCAGCGGGCTTCCTGTGGGCGGAGACTTGGAGTACGCCGATGAAGTGACGTTGGGTAGGGCCTTTGAGGGCCGACGAAGCGTCTCGTAGCTTCCGACCACGGATTTTCGACGAGGCAGTAGAATTAAATCTTGGCCGCCTTCGCGGCCATGTCTTTGGGGCGGGGTGAGACCGTGAGTTTGATTGTGCAAAAGTATGGCGGCTCGTCCGTAGCAAATGCTGCCAGCATCACACGTGTTGCCGCTCGCATTGTGAGGGCAAAAAAAGCAAGCCACGATGTGGTGGTCACCGTTTCGGCGATGGGAGACACCACTGATGATCTGATTGATTTGGCCCATCAAGTGAGCGACAACCCGGACTCGCGCGAAATGGACATGCTTCTCACCACCGGTGAGCGCATGGCGATGTCATTACTCGCGATGGCCATTCGTGACCTGGGTTTTGATGCCCGCTCTTTCACAGGAAGCCAGGCAGGGATGAAAACGGATGCTCAACACGGAAGGGCGCGCATTGTGGACGTCACCCCCACCCGTGTTCGAGAAGCACTCGACGAGGGTGCCATCGCCATCGTTGCTGGTTTCCAGGGCTTTAACCATGATTCTCGAGATATCACCACTTTGGGCCGAGGGGGCTCTGACACCACGGCGGTTGCCTTGGCGGCGGTTCTGGGGGCCGAGGCATGTGAAATCTATACGGATGTGGATGGGGTTTTCACCGCAGATCCGCGGGTGGTTCCCCGGGCACAGAAACTCGACCATGTGACGTATGAGGAAATGCTCGAACTGGCAGCAGCGGGAGCAAAGGTCATCAATATTCGAGCGGTCGAATTCGCACGCCGACACAGCGTGACGTTGCATGTTCGGTCGTCATTTAGGGAAGAATCGGGAACATTCATCTCGGACCACAGCGGAGGAGACAACGTGGAGGAGCCCATCATTTCAGGTGTCGCCGGTGACACCAGCGAAGCTAAAATCACGGTTGTGGGGGTGCCAGACATTCCGGGCAAGGCCGCGGAGATTTTTACCATTGTGGCGGGGGCCGGCGCCAACATCGAC
>JBLIEN010000035.1:0-9691 GCA_047633115.1 Pontimonas sp. | reverse complement strand
CAGGTCGATGTTCTTGAATCGTCTGATTGACTTGCGCAAAAACCACTCGGGGCTCTAAACCTCAGCCAACGTCGATAAGTGGCAAAAAAATTTTGGCCCTGAAGCGATTTTCCCTGGTACACCCCGGGACTTGAACCCGGAACTCACTGATTAAGAGACGGTTTGTTATTCGGCTACTGCCCCTATAAATCCTGGCTTCTAGTTTCACATTCTTGGTTTCCTGCCCAATACGTGCCCAAACACCGTGTTATTCGGTGCTACCGCATGGTACTCCGGGGGCAGACAAAAAGGCTAGAACCCTTTTAGTTGCAGGGAACTAGCCTTTATGTTGTTGGTACACCCCCCGGGACTTGAACCCGGAACCCACTGATTAAGAGTCAGTTGCTCTGCCAATTGAGCTAGAGGTGCTTGAGCCGTTAAGTGTACAACAACTCGCGTAGCGGGGGCGGGGCTCGAACCCGCGACCTCACGATTATGAGCCGTGCGCTCTGACCAGCTGAGCTACCCCGCCGCAAGTGGATGACTGTCATCCGAGCCCCGAGTCAGGTTTGAACTGACGACCCCTTCCTTACCATGGAAGTGCTCTACCACTGAGCTATCGGGGCAAGTCCTCCACTGGCAGGACCAACGCCCGAGAGTATCACCCCAGCGCGGTGGCGAGCAAACTAACAGGGGAATTCGAGCCCCTCCACACAACCGGTTACGTAGAGAGAAAATGCGATTATGGTTGGTGCCATGCTTGCGCCCCCAACAGTTGCCCACTCCCCTGATGATTGGTGGCGTGACGCTGTCATCTACCAGATCTATCCCCGCTCTTTTGCTGATGGAAACGGCGACGGAATAGGTGATCTCCCGGGCATCATTTCCCGACTTCCCGCCATTGCGGATCTTGGTGTGGATGCCATATGGCTTTCTCCGTTTTACACTTCACCTCAAAAAGACGCCGGGTACGACGTAGCAAACTATTGCGAGGTCGATCCCGTTTTTGGATCCCTCTCGGATGCGCAGGAACTCTTTGACACCGCCCACAGGCTCGGCCTCCGGATCATTGTGGACGTGGTGCCCAACCACTCCTCTGACCAGCACGAGTGGTTCCAGCATGCCTTAGCTGCCGCTCCTGGGTCCCCGGAGCGCGAGCGCTACATGTTTCGTGAAGGACACGGCGAGGACCGTGAACTGCCGCCCAACAACTGGGAATCGGTGTTCGGCGGCTCCGCATGGACGAGGGTCGCGGAAGCTGACGGTTCGCCGGGGCAATGGTATCTCCACCTCTTTGACGAGTCTCAGCCGGATCTCAATTGGGACAATTTGGAAGTGTGGGAACTCTTTAGGGACGTCTTGCGCTTCTGGCTCGATCGGGGGGTCGATGGCTTCCGTGTCGATGTCGCCCATGGCTTGGTCAAAGAAGAGGGACTCCCCGATAAGCAACATGTTCCCCATCCACCACTAGGCGATGACGGGCCTTTCTGGAACCAAGAAGGCGTCCACGCGGTGTATCGCGATTGGCGCGCAGTATTAGATAGCTACGGCCCCGGGCGAATGATGTGCGCTGAGGCTTGGGTCATGCCGCTCACCGAAATGGCGCAGTACGCGCGGAGGGATGAAATGCAGCAGGCTTTCAACTTCGCCTACCTCGCCACCTCCTGGGATGCCCCCGCGCTGAGAGAAGTCATCGATCAGTCGTTGGATGCTTTTGGTTCAATCGGCAGCCCGAGTACCTGGGTGTTATCGAACCACGATGTGGTGCGCCACGCCAGCAGGCTAGGGGCGACCCTTCCTTCCGGGGTTCATCCCACAGGGATTGGACCCAACTCTGCTCACAAACCGGACGAGGCGATGGGTTTGCAAAAAGCGCGCGCCGCCAGCGCGCTAATGATGGCATTGCCGGGGAGCGCCTACATCTATCAGGGCGAAGAACTTGGCCTACCCGAGGTGATTGAGATTCCTGATGAGCTTCGGCAAGACCCCACGTTTTTTAGAACCCAAGGTGAACGCTATGGCCGAGACGGGTGCCGCGTCCCCCTGCCTTGGGAGGCCGACGCCCCTGCCTTCGGGTTTAATTCCTCCGGAGAAACGTGGTTGCCTCAGCCGGCAACCTTCAAAGGGCTCTCTCGTTCTGAGCAAATAGGTGACCCCGATTCCACGCTGGAGCTGTATCGCGCGATGCTCCGCGTCCGCTCCGAATACGGCCTCGGGGCCGGGAGCCTGGTGTGGCTTGAGGCTTACGGAGATGGAGTCGTAGCTTTCACCAATGGGGCTGTCACCATCATTGCCAACACCAGTGAAGACGCAGTCGAGATGCCCTCAGGCGAGCTTTTGATTAGCTCTGCGCTGCTGGGCAACAGAGAGATTCCCGCCCACACGACGGTCTGGGTGATGAGAAGCTAGAACGCGTTTAATTGCAACCACGCAAAAGGGTCCACCTTCTCGCCGTTGATCCTCACCTCGAGGTGAAGATGGGGTCCAGTGGAAACACCGGTGTTTCCCACGAGTCCCACTAACTTTCCCGCCCGTATGGTGTCGCCCGCTGCGAGTGGACTGCTTCCTCGCTGCATGTGCGCATACACCGTAACAATCGACTGACCGTTGAGGGTGTGCTCGATGGAGACAAACTGCCCATATCCCCCGCCATACTGGGAATCCAAGACCACGCCATCAGCAACAGCAAAAATGGGCGAGCCGTTTCCTGGCACAAAATCCAAGCCCCGGTGGAAACTGGAACAGTAGCGACAGGGTTGGGTCCGGCCCCCATAGCCCGAGCTGATGGGCACAGCAGTCGGGAAAGGCCATCGAATAGAGCCCACACCGGTCGTTGAGTAGGTGAAGCTCCGGGTTCCGTAGCGGGCTTTGAGAACCTCGGCGAAGGAGGTGACAATCCAGGACTCGCGTTGAACTCCGACCTGTTTAGATTCAGAACTCGCCACGGTGAAAGATTGGGTTGCGGTATCCCGGTTACCCGAGGCGATTTCACTGGCCGCGGCAAGTGAATTCGCTGCAGGATAAAAAAGGTTGGCCGGCAACGATAGTCCGACAAGCAATAGGGGGATGGCAAATAGCGTGCCCCGGGTCAGTAAGCTTTTTCCCCGTTTGAGCTTGGGTGCGGCCGGCCGTTCGGGGGCGATCTCCGCCACTACGGACTCGGGAGTGTTGAGCGCAGAGGCGCGAGAGCGCCCTTGTTTTCTGATGTCCCGTCTGGTGAGAGGCGCGTTGGGGGAGGAAGAATCCTCTCTCATCCACCCACCTCCAAGCAGCAGAACACTCACGGACAACGACAATTAACACAGAAAACGAAACGGCGCCAAAGGTCACGTTTGCATAAACCTACCGAACTCCGGCTATGCGTCCAAACCCCACCCGGGAAGATCCGCCAACGGCGTGTCCCCCTCCAGTTCCCTCACCTTGCCCTGAAGCTGGGCCACCAGGACCGGATGCCCCGCAAAAAGACCTTCGCGACCTGGTGGCATTCCGGCCAGTCCCTCGATGACGCCGCCGGCCTCGGTGACGATAAGTTCCCCTGCGGCATGATCCCAGGGCATTAATGTCCGCTCAAAATAAAGGTCGACTCGGCCACACGCAACGTACGCCATGTCGAGCGACGCCGTTCCCTGCCTTCGGATATCACGGAACTCGGGAAGGAGCCCCATCATGACTCGGGCTTGCTCCTTCCGCACGGCGCTGGAGTAGGCGAAGCCTGTAGCTAATAACGCTTGGGCCACAGGGGGAGGGTCAGAAATCTGAAGCCTCTGCCCGCCCAAGAAGGACCCCTCGCCGCGCGCAGCGCTAAACATTTCCCCGGTCACAGGATTGAAAACGACTCCAGCTTCCACCTGCCAAGAGCCCGGTGTCGGATTTCCCGAGACGGCCGCGATGCTGACCGCATAGTGGGGAAGATTGTAGAGAAAGTTCACTGTCCCGTCTATGGGATCAACAACCCAGGTAATCCCCGTAGTGGAGTCACGGGTTCCACCTTCTTCCCCCAGAAAGCCATCGCCCGGTCGTAACTCTTCCAGCCGGCGGAAAATGTGCTCCTCCGACGCGCTATCCACCACCGTCACGATGTCGACAGAGCTGGACTTCGTGTCCGCCACCTCCACGGTTCCCTCGCGGCCCGCCACAATCAGCTCACCCGCTTCCCGGGCAAGCAGCACAGCGATGTCTTTGAAGGTTGAAACCATATTGTGGCGAGTGAGGGATTCGAACCCCCGAAGGCTAGGCCAGCTGAGTTACAGTCAGATCCCTTTGGCCGCTTGGGTAACTCGCCATGCGCTCCCGACCGGTGTATTCACCAATCGGGTGCGCGGTCACAACGATATCGGTTTTTTCTCTGTGGTTAGAACAATCTCCCGGTCCCGCCAGCGTGCTTTGTGGCTACCATGGTCTAATGGCTGATTCATCATTCGACATCGTGAGCAAAGTGGACTCTATGGAGTTAGAGAACGCGGTTAATCAGGCCCACAAAGAGCTTTCCCAGCGCTACGACTTCAAGGGCGTCGGTGCCTCCCTCAAGCATTCGGGAGAGGAAATTGTCTTTGAGGCAAACTCTGAGGAACGCGTGAAAGCGGTTGTTGATGTTCTGCAATCCAAACTGGTGAAGCGAGGAATCTCCCTCAAATCCCTCGTCCTCAGCGATCCGACACTCAGCGGAAAGATTTACCGCATGACCGGAACGCTGAAAGATGGAATCACGAACGAAAACGGCAAGAAAATTTCTGCCCTCATCCGCAACGAAGGGCCCAAAAACGCAAAGGCCCAAATCCAAGGCGATGAGGTTCGAGTGACATCAAAAAGCCGTGACGATTTGCAAACCGTCATCTCTTTGGTGAAAGGTGCTGATCTCGATTTTGACGTGCAGTTCGTCAACTATCGTTAGCGGTTCTGTTCGAAGATGATTCTCCCGTGACAACCGGCGAAGTGTGGGTGGCGTTAGCCTTGTCCCTGGATATTGCCTTCAGGGTTATTGCTCTGGTCATCGTTCCCCGTAACCGCCGCCCTCAAACAGCAATGGCGTGGCTTCTCGCCATCTTTTTTATCCCCTACTTCGGATTCCTGGCTTTTATTGCTTTTGGCTCCCGGCGCCTTCCCAAGAAACGCCGGGAAAAACAACGTGCCATCAACGGGCTGGTGCGGACCCGATCGACACTGTTGGATGACGGCATCGTCGTCACCCCGGAGGATATCGCTCGTCGTCCTGAATTCCCACGATGGTTGGCTCAAACGGTGAGAATGAACGAGAGATTGGGCGCTATGCCGATGGTTGCGGGGAGTTCCCTTGACATGTTCTCGACCTACCACTTGTCCCTTGCCGCCATGGCGAATGCCATAAGGAATGCGCGCGCCACGGTTCACGTCGAGTTCTACATCATGAGTTGCGATGACGCGACGAAGGATTTCTTTGCGGCGATGGAAGAAGCCGTCGCCGGAGGAGTAAAAGTTCGCGTTCTTTTCGATCATCTGGGGAGCCTGCAGGTGGCTGGCTACCGGGGCCTCCTTGCCGAGCTGACGCGCATCGGGGTGGATTTCCGCGCCATGCTGCCCCTGCAACCCTGGCGGGGTGTGTATCAACGGCCAGATTTGCGCAACCACAGGAAACTTCTCGTGATTGATTCCATCATCGCCTACACCGGTTCCCAAAACATTATCGAGCCCCATTACCGCAAGAAAGGCCACCGCAAGCGGGGATTAACCTGGCTGGATCTCATGGTGAGTGTCACTGGGCCGCTCGCTGACAGCCTCGAGGCGCTATTCGTCTCTGACTGGTACCAGGAGACCAATGAGCTTCTGGACACCCCCCGGCCTGGTGGCTCACCTGATCAAGGTGGCCCCGTAATGTGGGGCCAGGTTGTTCCGAGCGGCCCTGCCTTTGAAGGGGAGAACAACCTGAAACTCTTCAACGGGCTGGTCTACGGCGCGAGAGAGCGTCTCATTTTGTCGAGCCCCTACTTTGTGCCCGATGAATCTATGCGGTACGCGATTACCACCGCCGCCGAGCGGGGGGTCGATGTCAACATCATGGTGTCCGAGATTTCCGATAAGCATCTCGTTTTTTATGCCCAACGTTCTTACTATGACGAGCTGCTTCTTGCTGGAGTAAAAATTTGGCTTTATCGAGAACCCGTGATCCTGCACTCGAAATTCATCATCGTCGATAACTCCATGAGCGTCATCGGCTCATCCAATATTGATATGCGCTCATTCAGCCTCAACCTCGAGGTCTCGGTGTTATTTGCCAGCCCACTTGTCGCCGGCCAACTCAGCACAATCTATGAGTCGTACAAAGCAAACAGCACCGCTCTCACCCTCGATACGTGGCGTTCTCGAAGTCTTACCCAACGCTTCATTGAAGGACTCGCGCGCCTCACCGCTACGGTTCAGTGAGAATCTGCGAGCGAGGCGTCCATCATTTCTTCACGGTCGACGACCTTGAGTCGCTCCCGCCCGCGCGTGGTGCCCAACGCAAGCTCCTTCGCGTCCAAGCGGTGCCAGCCGTCCAAGTTGGTGTACGCTACCCCGCGTGATGCGAGCAGGGCAGTGACACTTTCTTCTTCGGGAGCTTCGGGACTCCACCACGATGCCTGATCTCTCACAAGGTGCTTGACCGTTTCCATGGCATCACTTTTGGTGTGACCGATAAGGCCGACAGGGCCGCGTTTAATCCACCCCGTGGCATACACACCCGGAACAATCTGATTATCATCGTCTAAGACCTGGCCCTCGTGGTTGGGGATGACCCCGTGGCGCTGGTCAAAAGGAACGCCCGGAAGGGGAGTGCCGAAGTACCCCACAGCACGATAGACCGCCTGAACTTCGACCTCACGTATTTCCCCCGTGCCGCGAACGCCCCCTTCCCCGTCAAGTTCGGTGCGCTCGTACCGGAAGCCGCTTACCCGGTCGTCACCTAAAACTTCGAGAGGCTTGGCGTAAAAATGTAGGTGCAACCTCCGGCTGGCCTTGCCGGTTTCTTTGGCTTTCCAGGAGTCAAAAATCTTGTTGATTATGAAAAGCTGTTTGTTGGATTCGATAGCACTCTGAGAACTTTCATCTGTGACGAAGTCTTCGTCGTAAATGATCACGTCAACGTCGCTCATTTCGCCCTGTTCGCGAAGCTCCAGAGGAGTAAATTTCACCTGCATCGGTCCTCGGCGGCCAAACATGTGAACATCGGTAACGGGAGAAGAGAGGAGCCCGTCATACACGTTGTCAGGAACCTCAGTGGGAAGAAGGTCTTCCGGGTGCTTCGCCAACATGCGTGCCACGTCTAAGGCGACGTTGCCGTTTCCGATCACGGCTACGTGTTTGGCCTCGAGAGGCCATGTTCTTGGGACATCAGGGTGGCCGTCATACCAACTGACAAAATCTGCCGCGCCATAACTTCCTTCTTTGTCGATTCCCGGCAGGTCAAGCCCCTGGTCGGTGATCGCACCGGTGGAAAAAATCACGGCGTGGTAGTGCTTCTTCAAATCTTCGAGCGTGATGTCGGTCCCATAGTTCACATTCCCAAACAGCCGGATTTCGCCCGTGTCTAAGACTTGGCGCAGGGCGGTAACGATCCCTTTGATGCGGGGATGATCCGGAGCAACACCGTATCGAACCAGGCCGTAAGGTGCAGGCAAGCGCTCAAAGAGGTCAATGGAGACGTCAAACGGGCGCTCGTGCTTGAGCACCAGGTCCGCAGCATAAATTCCTGCAGGTCCTGCACCAACGATTGCTAACCGCAACTTCGACATACACGAACACTCTTTCTCGGAGGATGTACTCCCCAATTTAGTGGCTGCGGTCAACAACCTGGTCAGCAAACCGCACCAGGGCGTCTTTCACCATCCCCGACGGAGCCTCTTCGAGGTGGGCAATCGCCTGATCCGCCATTTCGCGTGCGGTCACCATGGTGCGCTCGGTGACTTCGTGATTTCGGAGCCGAGCGATTGCGATCTGAAAATTCTTTTCGGTGAGCTCGCCGCGAGCCCCCTGCTCCAGAGTTTCAAGGAATTTTTGAGCAGCAGGATCTTTCCTAGCTTCCTCCCGCAAGTACAACAGCGGGAGCGTTGTCACACCACGACGAACATCCGTACCCGGTGGTTTTCCTGTGCCCGCGCTTCGGTCAGAGAGGTCAATAACATCATCAACGAGCTGAAAAGCAATCCCGATTTTCTCGCCAAACCCACGGATAGGGCGAATCAAGGACTCCGGTCCCTCGGCCATCCGAATACCCATTTCGGCTGCCAACGCAATTAAGGAACCGGTCTTGTCAGACAGGACCCGGAGGTAGTGATCAATGGGTTCCTCGCCGGGCTTCGGGCCGACGGTCTCTCGCATTTGACCCATAACCAAGCGTTCAAAGGTTGCCGCCTGCAACGTGATGGCCTTTTGACCCAGTGAACCCACCAGGCTTCCGGCCCGAGCGAAAAGAAGATCTCCCCCCAGGATGGCCACAGAATTTCCCCACACGGTGTGCGTTGCGGCCACACCCCGGCGTTGAGATGCCTCGTCCATCACATCATCGTGGTAGAGAGTCGCGAGGTGGGTGAGCTCGATGACTTGGGCGGCCCGAACGACGCGCTCATTAATACCGCTTCCCCATTGTGCGCTCAAGAGCGTCAGGAGGGGGCGAATTCTTTTCCCACCGGCGTCAAAAAGGTGCCGCGACACCGCGTCAGCGATGTCTTCAGAAAACTTTAATTCTCGCCCTAAACCCGTCTCAATGGCAGAAAGGCCCTCATCCAACGTGCGGGCTAGCTCTTTTTGCTCGGGAGAAGCGAAGAGGAGCGACCCCCCCGTGAGAAAAGCAGCGCCCCGCCCGGGGGCTTCGGAGGAGGCCACCTTCAGTGTCGGGTTCACGGAATTTTCCTTAGGGTTTGGCAATACTAGGAGGGATCTTGAAGCGGTATCGACGTCGACGAGGTGGAGGGAGAGGCAGGGCGCTGGCGGCGCTTTCCCACCGATTCACGCACTTTGGAATCCTCGGGACTCTTCGCGCGATGTAGAGCAACGATGCCTCCCGTCAGGTTACGGTATGCCACCCGTGTAAAGCCTGCAGCCCGCATCCACCGGGACAAAACGGATTGCTCCGGCCAGTCAGAAATGGACTCCATCAAATAGCGGTAGGCCTCGCGGTGGCTACTAGAGAGTGCTGTCACCGCCGGCATAACGTACTTCATGTAGCCCTGGTAGCCCGCGCGAATTAACGGCGCCGGTGGGTGGGAAAATTCGCAAATGACAATCCGACCACCGGGCTTCACCACCCGATACATTTCACCGAGTGCGATCTGAGGGTTGTTAATATTGCGTAACCCAAAGCTGATGGTGAGGGCATCAAAACTGGCTGCAGGAAAAGGCAAGGCCTCCGCGTCCCCTTCAACAAATTCAATATCGGGGTGTCGTCGCCGACCTTCCTCCACCATTCCCGGGGAAAAGTCAAACGCCACCACCTCGGCTCCGGTTTTCTGGAGCGCCTTAGAAGAAGTCCCGGTTCCTGCCGCGACATCCAGCACGCGCTCACCAGGCTGAAGATTAAGGGCTTTCACCGTCGCAAGACGCCACAACACCGAGTTGCCTCCTGAGAGTAAGGCGTTGGTGCGGTCGTAACCGATTGCCACCTGGTCAAACATCGCAGAGACCTCTGCGGGATCTTTGCCCAGGTCTGCCGTGGTCACGCTATCTACTGTACTCACCTCAGCCGATAAAGCCCTGATGTTCA
>JBLIEN010000034.1:0-10226 GCA_047633115.1 Pontimonas sp. | reverse complement strand
AAAAATCCTAGACGCTCACCGGCTTCCACCGCCGGTCGAGTCAAAATGATGCGATCAATTTCCTTGCGCTCCAAAGCTTGCACCGCTTTGGCCATCGCTAAATAGGTTTTGCCTGTCCCCGCGGGGCCTATTCCAAACACAATGGTGTGGGAATCAATCGCCTCGACATAGTTCTTTTGGCCGAGGGTTTTGGGTCGAAGGGAGCGGCCTTTACTCGTCAGGATGGGTTGGGATAAAAATTCGGTGGGAGCCATTCCACTCTCTCGCTGAATTACCGCGGCGCGCACCATATCTCCGGGAGTGACATCGGCCCCGGACCTGGCAACCTCCCCCAGGTCTTCCACCAGCGCTCTGGCCCCGGCTACATCGGCCTCGGGCCCACTCAAGGTGATCGCATTGCCTCTCACCGCAATGGTGACGGTGGGGAACTGTTTTTCCAATACCGCGAGCACTCGGTCTTGCACCCCGAGCACGCGCACCATGGACACATCATCGAGAGTGAGTGTGAGCGAGTATGGGGTCGGGAAATTAGCCGGCAAGGGTGCCTTCCTGGAGGGAGCCTGCCATCACATGAGCGTGCACGTGGAAAACCGTCTGACCAGCCTGTTCCCCTGAATTGAAGACCAACCGGAACTCGCCGTCGGCGTGCTCCGACGCCAAAGCTTGCGCCATGGCCACCACATCCGCCAACAGAGCAGGATCTGAGGCGGCTAACTCCGATACCGTGCTGTAGTCCGAGGTCTTGGGCACCACCAAAACATGAAAGGGCGCTTGGGGGGCGACGTCTCGAAACGCAATCAGCTCATCGGTTTCGGCGACAATATCGGCAGGAATCTCCCTGGCGATAATCCTGGAAAAAATCGAGACGCTCTCGCTGGTCATAGTTCTTAGTCTAGAGCCGGGGGTCTGAGCGCGCGTGGGGTGTTCACCAGCGGCCGACCGTGTTGTTGAGTACGGCAAGCGCCGCTACTCCTGCGGTGGAGGTTCTCATCACGTTCGGTCCCAAAGAGTACTCGGATGCGCCTGCGGTGACCAGTGCTGCGCGCTCCTCCGGGGTGATTCCGCCCTCGGGCCCCACAATAACCAGTACCGGCTGAGGCCCCTCAGGGACAAAGTGCCCCAGCGGGACATGCGCCCCCGGATCGAGAACGATGACCTGGTGTGTGCCCGCGTAGCCACACAGGTCCTTGAGCTTCATCACGGGAGAAATCTCAGGCACCCACGCACGAAGCGATTGCTTGCTTGCTTGGCGGGCAATGCGCTGCCAGCGTGCCACACCTTTTTCGAGCGCGTCTCCTGACCACTGGACAATACTTCGAGCCGACTGCCAGGGAATAATGCGGTCGACCCCCAGTTCCGTGCAGGCCTCCACGGCGCGTTCGTCTCGGTCGCCCTTGGCCAAGGCTTGAACCAACCACAGCGGTGGTGTCAGTCGAGGAACGCTTTCAACGCTTGCCACCGCCAACTCGACGGTGTGGCGCGTGACGCTCAAGACGTCCGCTCGGGCCATACCGCCTACCCCGTCACTCAGAAGGGTTTTTTCCCCCACCCCAAGCCTGGCGACGGTGGCTGCGTGGCGAGCTTCTTCGCCTTCTAAGAGGACGCTGACCCCTGGCTCCAAGGTCACCCCCGGGGCCACAAAATACAGGTGAGCCACTGGTTAGCCGCCGAAAAGTCGATCGCGGACCTTGTGGAACATGCCCTGCTGTGCTCCGGCAAGGGTGGGCGGGGCCGGTTTGCGCAGTGACCGCAGCGAAGCCACCAGTTCAGCTTCTTTGGCCGTGAGCTTGGTGGGGGTGGTGACCTGAACCCCGAAACGCAGATCGCCTCGCCCGTTCCCGCGCAACTTCGTCACTCCGCGACTTTTGACGGTAATGACGTCGCCACTTTGGGTTCCCGGTTTCACCGTCACCGAAACCTCGCCATCGAGTGCTTCCACTGTTACGGATTGTCCCTCAAGAGCGTCAAGCATGTCGATTTCCATGGTGGCCACGACGTCATCTCCGGAGCGGGAGTAGAGAGAGTCCGCGCGCACGGCGAACTCCAAGTAGAGGTCCCCTGCAGGGCCGCCTCCATGGCCCACTTCTCCTCGACCGGGTAAGTGAATACGCTGACCCGTTTCGATACCGCCCGGAATGTCCACGGCCAGCGACCGAGTGGCGCGTACCCGGCCCTGTCCCGCGCAGGTCGGACAAGGACTGTCAATAACTTCACCAAACCCGCGGCAACTGCCGCACGGACTCTGGGTCACCATATTTCCCAACACGGAACGCACCGTGCGTTGCAGGGAACCGCTCCCGCCACAAATGTCGCAGGTGCGAGGGGAGGTTCCCGGAGACGCACACGAACCCTCGCATGTTTCACACACCACGGCCGTGTCCACATCGAGGGACTTTTTCAGCCCGAAAATAACGTCTTTGAGATCGAGGTCGACGCGCAAGAGTGCGTCTTGCCCGCGTTCTTTGCGGGAGCGTGGGCCCTGAGATTGGCCTGCCCCCCCGAAGAAGTTTTCGAAAATGTCGCCGAACGGACCAAACCCACCGAAGGCCTGCTCCCCGCCGCGGTCGTACTGCGCGCGCTGAGCAGGGTCAGAAAGCACATCGTAGGCGTGGGTAACCAGCTTGAAGCGATCTTCCGCGCCGGCGTCACTGTTTACATCGGGGTGTAGCTCCCTGGCAAGTTTCCGATAGGCCTTTTTGATGGTCTCCGCATTCGCATCGCGACTAACACCGAGGACCTCATAGTGCTCAACACTCACCCGTTACACTCTTTCCTGTTCATCATCACCAAGCAGCCGCGAAAGATAACGGGCAACCGCCCGAACCGCAGCCATGTTGTTCGAATAATCCATTCTGGTCGGTCCCACTACTCCCAGTGTCGCATTGTGATCACGACCGGACTGGTAGGTGGAGGCCAAAATGGCCACCTCCGACAGCGCACCCTCGTTTTCTCGACCAATTCTGGCTTGTACGTCCTGGGTCTCCCAGTGCATTTCGGTAAACAACTTGAGTAATGTTACCTGCTCTTCAATGGCCTCCAACACGGGATACACGCTGCTGGTGAAATCGCTTTCCCCGCGCACTAAGTTGGCAGCACCTGCCATCAAGAGTCGCTCACTGCGATGCCCCTCCACCGCGTGCGTCAGCGCCTCGACAATAGCCCTCACCACACCCACGCGATCGGGTGAGACCGTGCTCGTGAGACGGGACAGAACAGCAGGCATGTCCGCCATCACAGTGCCCACCATGGCGTGGTTGAGGTGAGCTCGAAGCTCACCCACCATCGTTTCGTCAAGTTCTGTGGGGGTTTCCACAATGTTTTGATCCACAGATCCGCTGTCGGAAATCAACACGGTCATCAGTTTGTGGGAGCCCATGGGGAGCAATTCCACGTGACGAACCGTGGCCACACTCAGCAACGGATACTGCACAATGGCCACTTGACTTGTGAGCTGGGACAGCAAACGCACGGTGCGTGCAAGAGTGTCGTCCAAGTCACCCGATTCACCCAGAAACCCTTCGATGGCGTGACGCTGCACTACGGACAGAGGCCGCACCCCGGCGAGCTGGTCCACAAACATCCGATAGCCCTTATCTGTGGGAACGCGCCCCGCCGAGGTGTGCGGGGCGGTTATCAATTCTTCTTCTTCGAGGAGCGCCATGTCATTACGAATGGTGGCAGCCGACACACCGAAACCGTGACGCTCAGCGATAGTTTTAGAACCTACGGGTTCTTTCGAGTCGACATAATCCTGAACGATGACTTTCAAGACATCAAGCGCACGCTGGGACACCATGATGTGTCACTCCTTTGCCGCTAGCAGTCTTAGGCACTGAGTCCTAATAGTAGCGAGGCTGCCTCCACGCGGGTTTCAGGTGAGCTCGCGGGCCACATAGTCTGCGACGAGGCGCCCCTGCAAGGTGAGGGTATAGCGACCCTGCAGCGCCTCGGACCCCACAAGAAGACCACGCGAGATAGCTTCGGCGACAAAGGGGGCTTTATCGCTGGTCACCCAGTCTTTAGGAATACCTTCTCGCATCCTGATTCCTAAGAGAATCCTCTCCAGCGAGCGATCTTTATCGGTCAGGACTTCTCTTCCCAAAGCGGGAGAATGCTGGCCCAGGAGGCGGGTGGCGTACGCGGCGGGATGCTTCACATTCCACCACCTCACACCGCCCAGATGGGAATGCGCACCAGGGCCTATCCCCCACCAGTCACCTGAATCCCAGTATGTGCGATTGTGCCGGGACTCAAAATGTTCACCCTTGGCCCAGTTGCTGATTTCATACCAGCTAAATCCAGCCTGTGCGAGAACCGCTTCGGTGGTGAGATACATATCGGCGTGGACGTCGTCGAGCGGCGTTTCCAGCTCTCCACGGGAAATTCTCCTCGCCAGAGCCGTTCCCGGCTCCACAATGAGCGCGTACGCCGAGAGGTGATCGGGTTCCAAGTCCAGGGCATACCCCAGAGTGTCCTCCCACATCGTGAGGGTTTCTCCCGGGGAGCCATAAATCAAATCCAAGGACACCTGCAACCCGGCATCTCTCGCCGCTTCAACAGCCTCGGGAACCCTCGCTGGGTCGTGCGTGCGATCGAGCACGCTCAACACATGGGAGTTTGCCGACTGAACCCCCAAGGACACTCGGGTAAACCCACCGCGGGCCAGAGCCATCAAGTCATCTGCGGTGACACTGTCGGGGTTGGCCTCCACCGACACTTCGGCACCCTCGGTGAGGGCAAAAGTGTCGACTGTTTTATGCAAAAGCTCCACCAGGGGTCCCGGACCCAAGAGAGTTGGGGTTCCCCCTCCAAAAAACACGGTGGAAAGCGCCCGATGCCCCATCCCGGCGTCGTCCATCACGCGCTTAGCAAGCGCCAGTTCTGCCATCGCGTGCTGAGGATATGAAGCTTGGGAAACTCCGCGAAGTTCCTGTGCGGTGTAGGTGTTGAAATCGCAATAACCACAGCGTGCTGCGCAAAAAGGAACATGGAGATACACCCCAAGTGACCGGGACTCAACCCCGTGAGCGACCTGTGACGGGAGCGATCCATCGAGCGGTGCCCGATCTCCTTCCAGCACAGCGCTAGGCACCATTGATGAACCAAATCGTATGCATGCGGGTAAGCATCACCGCAATCGTGGCCGCGAGAAGCCCCAACAACACGTTAGACATCACGGATCGCTCCACGAGAGCCCAGATCGTGGCCGCGGGAATCATCATCAGCGCGGTGATCGCATACATCCACCATTCCAGCAACGAACCGGTGGGTGTGTTCCCGGTCGAGGGCGCAATAAGGGCGATCACCATTTGCACCAGCAACGCCACGAACATCAGCGCCACGGGCCCAAGCGTGTAGTCATTGGGGGTCTTTCTCAAGAGAGCAAAACCTACCGCCGACAGTGCGGCTGCCCCCGCGAGGGTGACCTGCGCCCACACAAACCACTCGATCACGCACTACCCCCAGGTTTAGTCGCTTGCTACACCCATCAGGATACGGCTCCGGCCTGCGTGAGCTTGGACAATGGCAATGAGTTCGCCGCTACCCTCAGCAATCGCCGCGAGGGGTGTATCCGCAGGCCACGATTCGGCGTCGATGTGGCGTCCGTGGCTTAGCGCGACCCGGTCGGTCTCCTGCACTTTCAGCACCGGCAGAATCTGCGCTGCTACGTCGGCCAACGAAAGAAGGACGCCCTCGGTGAGATCCGTGGCACGCGGAGCACCCTCGACGCTAAAGGGCCCCACCTGGTCGCGACGAAGGGCAACTAAGTGTCCCCCCACGCCCAACGTGTGGCCGATATCCCGGGCTAGTGCCCGAATGTAGGTCCCCGAGGAGCACTCCACCAGAACCTCTACGTCGATGTAGTCTTCACCCCGGTGGATATCACCCACTTCGAGGCGACGAACGGTGATGGTGCGAGATTTCAGCACCACTTCTTCGCCAGATCTGGCCAAGTCATAGGCCCTGCGGCCCTGAACTTTGATGGCGCTATAGGTGGAGGGAACCTGGTCAATCTCGCCTGCGAAGACTGCCGCGGCGTTGCCAATGGACTCGTCCGTGCAGGTCGACACGTCACCGAGTCTTTCCAACGCTTCACCTTCGGCGTCATCGGTCGTGGTGCCAAAACCCAGGCGCACCGTCGCCCGGTATGTTTTGTCCGCCCCCACCAGATAGGTCAATAGTCGGGTCCCTGAGCCAACACCTAAGACGAGAAGTCCGCTCGCCGCCGGATCAAGTGTTCCGGCGTGACCGACTTTTTTGGTGTTCAGTGCTTTTCTCGCTTGCGCCACGACGTGGTGCGAGGAGACACCCAGTTGTTTATCGACCAGGGCTATTCCCGAGATCACTTATCCCAGAGCCTTCGTGTGCCACACGGTTTTTATTTCCACAAATGCCGTAATCGCGTCCAAACTTCTGCCAGGAATTGCGCTCGCGGGGGGAACAACGCGCTTCAGCGTTTCGGCGGCCGCTTGTTGCCACGCCACCCACTCACCCTCTGAACCACCGGCGAGGTCAAGAGCATTCACATCGGCATGAGACGCCATCCACGGCATGATTCCCGCAGGATCTCCGGTCAGGATGTTGACCACACCGGAGGGAACGTCACTGGTGGCGAGCACTTCCGCAAAGCTGATGGCCGAGCGAGGTTGGGAAAAATGCGAGAGAACTACTGCCGTGTTTCCGCTGGTGATGATCGGAGCAAGGACAGCGCTTATCCCCAGGAGGCTCGCACCCGTGAGCCCCTGGGGGCTCAGCGCTACAACAACCCCTGTGGGGTCAGGGCTGGAGAGGTTGAAGTAGGGCCCAGAAACCGGGTTTCCGTTACCCGCAATCTGCGCGTATTTGTCGGCGAACCCGGCGTACCACACCCAAACATCGATTGCTTCATCAACCTGCTTACCTGCCGGCTCGGCGCCCACGCCCTCACTTTCACGGATTTCTTGCACAAACTGATCCCGACGCCCTTCCAAGACTTCGGCAATGCGATACAAAATCTGTCCGCGGTTATAGGAGGTGAGACCCGCGTAACCGGGGAAAGCAGATCGAGCCGCGACCACCGCGTCCCGCGCGTCTTTACGACTCGCCAGCGATGCGTTCGCCAGGAAATCCCCCTGCGGTGTGGTGACCTCATAGGTGTGCCCACTCTCTGAGCGAGGAAATTTTCCGCCAATGTACAGCTTGTAGGTTTTCGCCACACTGAGTCTGGTCATGATCGCGAACCTGCTTTCCAGTCACTGGAGTTCAAGTAGGCGGCGAGACCGTGTCGGCCACCTTCGCGCCCATACCCCGACTCTTGGTACCCGCCAAAGGGGCTGGCGGGATCGAATTTATTAAATGTGTTTGCCCAGATAACACCGGCGCGCAATTTATCGGCGACGGCCAACATGCGGGACGCTTTTTCGGTCCATATGCCGGCACTGAGCCCATAAGGAGAGTTGTTTGCCTTCGCAATCGCTTCTTCGGGGGTGCGGAACGTGAGAACAGAGAGAACCGGTCCAAAAATCTCTTCCCGGGCAATCCGGTGCGAGGTGTGCACGTCGGTAAACACGGTCGGAGGGAACCAGAAACCTTTCTCCGGGATTGCACACGGTGCGCTCCATCGTGTGGCGCCTTCTCCTTCACCCGCGTTCACAAGTTCACTAATCCGCTCGAGTTGCGCTTTCGAGTTCACCGCCCCGATGTCCGTGTTCTTATCCAGAGGATCGCCCAGGCGGAGTGTGGCCAGACGATGTTGCAGACGGTTCACCACATCGTCGTGGATATTTTCTTGGACAAGCAAACGTGAGCCCGCGCAACACACGTGGCCCTGGTTGAAGAAAATCCCGTTGATGATGCCCTCAATGGCCTGGTCAATAGCGGCATCATCGAAAATGATGTTCGCGCCTTTGCCGCCCAGTTCCAGGGTGACCTTGGTGTGGGTTCCCGCAAGAGTGGAAGCAATCTGGCGTCCGACAGGAGTGGACCCGGTAAACGCCAATTTGTTGATGTCGGGGTGAGCCACCATCGCAGCACCAGTTGCGCCAGCTCCGGTGATGATGTTCACGACACCTGCGGGCAGGTGGGCTTGCTGGCATATTTCTGCAAAGAGCAACGCTGTCAAGGGAGTCGTCTCCGCCGGCTTTAACACGACCGTGTTCCCGGCGGCTAGTGCGGGAGCAATTTTCCACGCCAGCATCAGCAAAGGGAAGTTCCAGGGGACGATCTGTGCGGCTACCCCGAGCGAGCGGGGGTTGGGGCCTAGGCCCGCATATTCGAGCTTGTCTGCCCACCCGGCATAGTAAAAAAACCAGGCCGCGACGAGCGGAATGTCCACGTCGCGAGTTTCGCGAATCGGTTTCCCGTTATCCATCGACTCCGCAACCGCGAGTTCACGCGAGCGCTCTTGAACGATGCGAGCAATGCGAAAAAGGTATTTTCCCCTCTCGCTCCCCGACATTTTTGACCAGGTCGTGTCATATGCCACTCGCGCAGCTGTGATGGCACGATCAACGTCCGCCTCGGTGGCTTCGGCGACCGTCGTGATGGTTTTCTCTGTGGAGGGAGACACGCTGGCGAAGGAGGACCCACCACCATCGACAAACTCACCCCCGATGAAGAGCCCATACGAGGGTTTGAGGTTCAGAATCGAGGGTGACTCCGGAGCGGGCGCATAGTCCAAGAACGTCATATCAGTCCACACTTACATAATCGGGGCCACTGTAGTGACCGGTTCGCATCTTCTGTCTTTGCATCACCACGTCGTTGAGCAAACTGGATGCCCCAAAGCGGAAAAGGTCCGGGGTGAGCCACTGCTCCCCCACTGTCTCGGCGACAGCCACGAGATATCGCAGCGCATCTTTGCTGGCCCGGATTCCCCCGGCCGGCTTCATGCCAATCTTTTCTCCGGTCATCCCATACCAATCCCGGATGACTTCCAACATGGTGACGGTCACCGGAAGCGTCGCGGCCGGTGACACTTTCCCGGTGGAAGTCTTGATGAAATCAGCTCCCGCGAGAATCGCCAGCCAACTGGCGCGGCGAACGTTGTCCAAGGTTGCTAACTCGCCCGTTTCCAAAATCACTTTAAGGTGAGCGTAGGAGCCATCTTTGCGCTTGCACGCTTCTTTGACAGCGACAATCTGATCATAAACCTCGGCCCAGGATCCAGAGAGAAAAGCTCCGCGGTCTATCACCATGTCAATTTCGTCCGCCCCTTCGGCCACCGCGAACTGTGTGTCTAAGATTTTCACCGGCATGCTCGCGCGACCACTAGGAAAAGCAGTGGCAACAGCCGCAATAGCCACCCCATCGGCGCGTTGCGAGATATGCCACGAGCCCAACGATTCCCGAACTTCGGCGACCATGTCGCCATACACACACACCGCGGCAACCGAGGGGGCGCCTGGATCAGTGGAGTCGGGCACACTTGCCTTCTTGGCCAGGGTGTGGACCTTCCCCCGAGTGTCAGCACCTTCGAGCGTGGTCAGATCAACCATGGACATGATCATGTCCAGGCCTGCAGCTTTCGAGGTGGTCTTCAGAGACCGGGTCGCGAACCCGGCCGCCCTGGCTTCCGCACCCACGGTGTCAACGCCGGGAATGCCGCGCAGGAAGGTGGTCAGCGCTTTTTCGGTCGCGCCGGATCCCAACACAGAGTGGGATCGGTGCGTGGTGGCCAAGGCACTAGCTCTGGGGTTCATGGGGCGGTGTCCTTCTGGTGGTGATCGAGCAAATAAGCGGCGGTGTCTTCATCCATGATCATGACAGTGGCTAACGCGTGCGCGGCGATGGCCAGCGCTACAGGGTGTTTATCTTCTCCCGCGACAACCGCAATTCTGCGAGTGGCGTTTCGGAGGCTTTCAAGGGACAAACCGAGGGTGCGAGAGTCTAAGGCCGGGTCAGCGATGTGACCTTCTGCAGTGATGTAGCGGCCGAGGACATCGCCGACGGCGCCGCGTTCTTGCAGGCGATCCACCTCAGCACGATGGATATAGCCCGATTGGACGTGAATGCTGATGTCGGTGGCGGGCCCCGCGCTAAAAAGATACGTGTCGGCTTGACCGGCACGATCTAGGACGCCACGAATAGTCGCATCCGATTCGATCGCCTCTTTCGTTTCCTGGCGCTCCAAGATCGCTGGCGTGGGAAGCAAAATAACGTCCCCGTCACTCTTTTTCGCAAACATTGTGGTGGTAGCTGAAGCGAGACCGGGGGAAGCGCCGTGGCTCACCCCGCCATTAACCTGC
>JBLIEN010000033.1:0-10392 GCA_047633115.1 Pontimonas sp. | reverse complement strand
CGTCGATTCACAATGTTCACGATGACGCTGGTTACGAGGGAAATTACCAGATAGACCAGAAGCGTCAAAGTGAAGGCAGGCACAGCGGGAGAGCCATTACCCACCGTGATTTGTGCGACCTGAGTCAACTCGAAGTAGCTGATGGTTGCCCCGAGCGATGAGTTCTTGATGAGGTTGAGAAACTGGTTACCCAGTGCTGGCATAGCAATGCGAAAAGCTTGAGGAAGGATGACCAGTCTCATTTTTTGTCCGCCGCTGAGCGCCAAAGCGTCCGCTGCTTCTGCTTGACCCTTTGCTACGGCCTGAATGGAGCCGCGGACAATTTCTGCCACGTGACTGCTGGTGTAGACCACGAGGGTCACCAACAGAGCAAAAAACGAGGGGTCCAACCGCAAGCCACCGCTGGTAGAGCGGTCATCGACGAAGGGAAGGACCCAGTCGTACCCGAGCACGATCCAGCCGGCGACCATGACGACGATGAACGCGGGTGTACCCCAGGCGAGACCGCGGGCAGGTTTGCCGTTGACGTCTGACACTCGGCCCCGGATCTTCACAACAATCCACGTCACGACAAGGGCACTCGCGAGGACAACTAAAAGAACTCCGCCTGAACCCGTGAACCAGGGGATAGCAATGCCGCGGTTGGAGATGACGAAGAGGTTCAGAGGCAACCACGCGTTCTCGATGCGGGGAAAAGTCTGGAGGACTACCGCAAGATTCATAAAAGTTAAGAGCAACAACAGCGGGATGTTTCGAACGAGTTCTACGTAAGCAGCGGCAAAGGTGCGAACCATAAAGTTTTTCGACAAACGTGCGATTCCTACCATCGTGCCCAGCACCGTGGTCAGGAGGATTCCCACGATGGCTACTCGCAAGGTGTTGTAGAAACCCTGCACGAAGGCATCTCTTACGGGTTGGCTTTGATCTAGGTCATTGCCAGGCATAGTGAAGTTGGCGGGATTGTCCAGAAAGCGCAAATCCGTCGGGATACTGCTTCGCGCAACGTTCGCCTGGTAGTTGCCATATAACCAGTACACGAAGGCAACAACGAGGGCCAGGACAAGGAGTTGGAAAGCCCACCGGAGAACCCGGATATCGCGCCAGAGAGGCGGCTTTATAGGTGCGCTTGGGAGGGAACTCATTTGTAAGAACCCTCCCAAGCCGAAGACACCGTTTATCTACTTCGTCGTTTAGCGGTAAGGAGGAGCGTACAGCACTCCACCGTTGGTCCAGAGCGCGTTGACGCCGCGCTCGAGGCCCAAGGGGGTGAGGTGGCGCTCGAAGATCTCACCGTAGTTCCCAACCTGCTTGACCACTTGGTAAGCAAAGTCGCCAGGCAGTCCGAGACCTGGATCGAGGACAGCGGAGCCATCATCCGAGGCGAGTTCCAAACCAAGGAAACGCTGGATGCTGACATCTTCGGTGGACTCAGCAATGCTGTCCACGTTGGCGCTCGTGATGCCGAATTCTTCAGCCTGGATTGTAGCCAAGATGGTCCAGTTCACCATCTGTGCCCACTGGGTGTCGCCATCCAGGACAGCAGGTGCGAGGGGCTCCTTGGAGAAGACCTCGGGCAGAATCGTCAGCGTTGCAGCACCGTCGGGGTAAGCCGAGCGCAAACCAGTGAGCTGGCTGACGTCGGAAGACCATCCATCACACTGGCCAGCGAGGAACGCTTCCAGGATCAAGTCGGTCTCGTCGTAGGAACGAACTTCCCAGTCCAGACCCAAGCGGGAGGATTCGAGAGCGGCGTTACCTTCAGTCGTGGTTCCCTTGGCAACACAGACAATCGCGCCGTCCATGTCGGAGACACTGTCGTAACCGCTAGCAGCAGTTACCATCATGCCCTGGCCGTCATAGAAGGTCGGCTGCAAGAAAGTTGCGCCCTCTAAACCATCACGTGAAGCAGTCCACGTGGTGTTACGTACGAGAACGTCAACGGAGCCATTCTGAAGCGCGGTGAAGCGGTCAGCGGTCTCGAGGTCGACCATGTCTACTGCGGTGGCGTCACCGAGAACAGCTGCGGCGATGGCCTTACAGAAATCAGAGTCGAATCCGACGTGAGTTCCGTCTTCCTGCAACACGGCAAAGCCGGGCAGAGCGTCGCGGGTTCCACACTTCAGGACACCGGCGGCCATGACGGAGTCACGGACCGAACTGACTACGGCAGTTTCGACGGTTTCGGTTTCGGAAGCGGTGGGTGCGGTTTCTGCCGACGTGTCGTCTGCAGTAGCTGCACAACCACTCACAACGAGAGTCATAGCGGCGAGAGCCGCGATGATGGCAACATTTGTTTTCATTAAATATCCCCTTACGTTTTTTCTGAGGTAAGTACACAATGGTGCACTCTCGCCCAAGGTAGCCCGGCGCTTGCCATCGCTTTCAGGGAACTGCTTATTGTTACCGAAGCGTGACCGGTGTTATCCACCACGACACCACAGTTTCTTTGCCTCTTGTCGACCAGAAGGCAACGGAGTGTGAGGCGGCTCCGAGCCCCGATCTGCCAGGAAAAAGGCTTTTCTGTGAAGCACCTTGTTGAGCCGCCAGCTGTCACCGGTATATTGTCTCCATCAGCACCGCCGCTGTCTTTACTAGGTCAGCGACCTCAAGGCGAAAGAGCGACCATGACCCAACGCCCCTGGCTTGCCCACTACCCCAGCGACGTAGAAGCCGAATTAGCTCCACCGCCGTTTGATCATCTCCCCGCGCTCATTCGTTCGGCCGCCCAGACGTATGGCCCCACTAAGGCCTTCACTCAGTGCATGGCTAATGGCATGAACGGTTCTCTTACTTACAAAAAAGTCGACGAACTTTCCGATGATTTTGCCTCGTATTTGCGTGAGGTGGTCGGTGTCGCCCACGGCGAGCGGGTCGCTGTTCAGATGCCTAACTGCCTGAGCTACCCCGTTGTCGTCTTTGGGGTTCTGAAGGCTGGATGTGTTTTGGTTAACACAAATCCTCTGTACACACCGTCGGAAATGGTGCACCAGTTCTCTGACTCCGGAGCAAAGGTGCTCGTGGTCATCGACATGTTTGCCGATCGTCTTCCTGACGTTCTTGCGAAGACGGACATTGAGCGGGTGGTTACCGTTCGTATTGCGGAAGGCTTCCCCCCTCTCATTGCCGGCGTGATTCGCCTGGTTCAAAAGTGGTGGAGCCGTTCACTACCCAAAATTAGGGTCGAGCACCATGCCCTCCGGAAAGCTCTTGCTCAGGGGCGGGCGGCGAAAAGCACCGAGAAGGCCCAGAGCTACCTTCACGGTGTGGGGTCGGAAACTCTTGCGGCTTTGCAATACACCGGTGGAACTACAGGCGTTTCTAAGGGAGCCATGCTGTCTCATGGCAACCTCGTGGTTAACACGCTCCAGATGATTTCCATGTGTGGAACGTTTATCCGCCCCGGTAAAGAGATCGTGGTAACAGCCCTCCCGCTGTACCACATCTTCGCTTTCACGGTGAATTTACTCGGGTTTTTCCACGTCGGAGCGCGAAATATTCTTGTTCCCACTCCTCGGCCGCCAAGCAACCTCAAGAGAGTGTTCGAGAACTATAAAGTCACCTGGCTCACCGGAGTCAACACGCTGTTTAACGCCCTGCTCAAAGAACGCTGGTTCACCGAGAGCACTCCCAAGCACCTGGTTGCTTCGGCAGCGGGAGGAATGGCGCTTCACGAATCTGTGGCTAAAAGGTGGCGTGACGCAACAGGAACGCCCATAGTCGAAGGCTATGGACTGACTGAATCTTCCCCGGTCCTCACCTTTAACCCTCTGGGTGGGATGGGCAAGGACGGCAGCATTGGGATTCCGGTTCCCTCCACAGACATTGAGTGCGTCGATGACCAAGGGAAGACTGTTCCTGTGGGCGAACCCGGTGAGCTTGTCGCGCGGGGTCCTCAAATAATGCAGGGCTACTGGCAACGCCCGGAGGAGAGCGCCCACACTCTGCGTGATGGCTGGCTCAGTACCGGGGATATTGCCCAAATGGATGCCGATGGGTACTTCACCATTGTTGATCGCAAAAAAGACATGATTTTGGTGAGCGGGTTCAACGTCTACCCCAACGAAGTAGAAGAGCGGTTGGCCAGTGCCCCCGGGGTTATCGAAGTGGGCGTGATTGGCGTCCCGGATGAAAGAACGGGCGAAAGCGTCAGCGCCTTTATTGTCGCAGAACAGCCCCCGCCCAGTAAGGAAGCCGTTCTCGCTCACGCTAGAGAGACCCTTTCTGGGTACAAGATCCCTGCCACCGTCACGTTTGTGGACGAGTTGCCCAAGAGTCCCATTGGGAAAATTCTCCGCAGGGAGTTGCGCACCATCACGTTTTCTCCCGATGCAACGCTGAAAGGCGCTGAGTAATGTTTAATTCTCTGATTTTTGCGGCCGAAGCTGTCGCTGAGCCCACCGTGGTCACTGCTTTTGAAGAAGCGCTTCTCGCGGGTCTCGTCTTCGTCATCATGTTCGGTCTCGGAGCCGGACTGACCCCCCGGGATTTTCGCCTCTCGCTGAGGCGCCCATGGGGTCTGATTATCGGCTGGATCACGCAATTTGGATTCATGCCCTTGATCGCTTACTTGCTGGTCGTCACGCTTCTCTTCCCATTTTTCCCTTTGGAAGATGTGGCTCTGATTGCTCTTGGCGCTCTCCTGATGGGAAGCGTCCCCGCGGGCACGACTTCCAATATTTTTACCTACTTCTCTAAGGGCAATCTGGCTCTGAGTGTGGTCATGACGACCAATTCCACCCTGTGGGCAATCGTCATGACCCCTCTTATGATCTGGATTTATGGAGGGGCCCTCTTTCCACCCGGGTCGGATGTTGAAATTCCTACGAGAAACATCGTGGTGACGTTGGCAATTCTGCTGATACCTGTGATGTGTGGAATGCTTATCCGTCGCTACAGCGCCAACACGGGGGCAGTTCTGGAACTTATGGGGGGCTTCTTCGGCCTCTTCTTCATTGTGTTCCTCATGGCGACGTGGGTTCCTCGAAACTGGGACTTGCTGATGAGCACCACGTGGCAGGTCTACCTGGTTGCTGTCGGTTTGGGACTCGTGGGGATCACCCTCGCCTATCTATTTGCCAAAGCTCTTCGTATCCACCCGATGAATGCGCGGACCGTGGCCCTGGAAACAGGAATACAGAACGGCCCGCTTGCGATTGCGATCATCTTGGTGACGTTCCGCGGTGATCCGGATATCGACCAAATATTGTTGGTTCCTGCGCTTTATTCGCTCTTCATCGTGATCGTCGCCACTTTTGTCACGTTTTTCTTCCGCAGGGCCAATGTGGCAGAAGAGCAGAAAATTCCGAACCTCCTCTGAGACCAGGTGCGGCGTTGGCATCGTTACGAGGAAGCAGGCAGAGGGATTCCGTCAGCTGGGTGGGTCCCCGTCGGTCTCAGCGAACTCTGTGAGCTCGGCCTCGCCGTTCGTTACGGAGCTAATGGAGACGGCACCACTAGGCGGCTGTGAGACTCACAAGGGCTAGTTTTGGCACAACGCAGGCGGCGGCCCACGCCCATCATCCGACCACGTCGGACTGCCCACCGCTCCGCAGATCTTTGGCGACTCTCTAAGTTCCACGTGGGCTGGAGACGCTACGAATGATTCGGTGCCACGACGAGGCACCCTCTTTGCCGACCCACGATGTTTACACAGCAATATCTACTGTCGCCTTTTTCCTCCGACAAGGCGATGAACCTCTTGTGGGAGCTTTGCTACCCACAAGAGGTTCATCGAGAGGGCGTTCCCTCTCTGGAGAACTACCGCCCGATCGTGCTCAAGGCGGGACAATCGAAAGGATCCCGGGCCGCTAGGCCTACCTCATTGAGGTAGCGCACGACAATTCCGTAAGACTCGAAAAGACCTGCTTCGGTGTAAGAAATCTTTTTCTCTGCGCAAAATTCCCGCACCAGTCGGGCTGCTTTTTGCAATTTTGGCCTGGCCATACTGGGGAAAAGGTGGTGTTCCACTTGGTGATTAAGCCCACCCATGAAATGGTCCATGAAGAATCCACCTCTAATGTTCCGACTCGTCATCACTTGACGGCGCAGAAAATCAACTTTCACGCCCTCGGGGATCTGAGGCATGCCTTTGTGGTTCGGGGCAAAAGATGCACCCATGTACACACCAAAGAGGGCCATGTGGACCACGAGGAAAACGGCCGCGATGTACCAGGGCATGAGGAGCAACAACACGACGGGATACCCCAGGTTGCGCACTAAGAGCAATGAAATCTCTGTTCCGCGGTTTTTCACCGGCTCTTTACTGAAAACTCGGCGAAAGGCCTGGATGTGGAGATTGAGTCCTTCGAGAGTCAGAATAGGAAAAAACAGCCAACCCTGGCGTTTCACAAAAGCACGAGTGAGGCCTCTCGTTTCGCGGGCTTTCTCTTCCTGGAAGATAACGACGTCGCTTTTGATGTCAGGATCTTTTCCTACGGTGTTCGGGTTCGCGTGATGTTTGGTGTGTTTTCCCATCCACCACGAGTAGCTAATTCCCACCACACCATTGGCGAGAATTCGCGCTGTGTTGTCGTTGTTCTTACCTGAAAGAAACACTTGGCGGTGCGCTGCTTCATGAGTGACGAATGAAAACTGAGTCATGATGATGGCAACAACCGGCGCCAGCGCTACCTGAACCCAGGAATCTCCGATGAAAAACATCGCCGTCAGAGTGCCGAGGAAAGCGACAGAGAGCACCACGATCAAGGTGATGTAGTACCCAACAGTGCGATCAAGAAGATTGCCTGCCTTAATTCTTCCCAAAAGTTCCGAAAATTCTGACGTGTACGCGTGGGGCCGAGGAAGGGGAGCGGGCGCAAGAAGGGAGGTCATAGTGGTGAAGGTTTCCAACCGTGACTTCTCAGCCGATAAGAGCCTGGCATCCATACTCTAGATATTTCAAACTAGCAGGGTATAGCTGGGAAGAGGCGGAGCCGCTCGTCACAGGATGGCGTTTTACCTTTAGCCGGCAGAAAGCCGCCCACTGATCTGTCCCTCAGCCGCGCGCTTGTCACCTTGGCCTCCTTTCTTGGCTAAAAACCCGCTCTCAAGACCATACAAATTGAGTACGGGGATCCGTGGGTCACGGTCAGGGAACCTGCCGAGCCTTCACCACAACCCACAATTGTGTGAGGGTGGCAACACCGCTCTCAACCACATTTCCTTGGGTCTGCGGTCTCTCCGCAACACCACGAATCCTCCCGATGAAAAGGACAAAACATCCGGAGCGACGAGGGGTAGGAGATGCGCCGGGATGGAGAAATATTGCCCGATAACCGGACACTGTTTTTAGGGCGCCAAGAACACATGACCTTGTTTCTGCCGTGGCCTGTGATGCGAACCCGTCCCGCGCTGAGAACCCTGGGCTCCTGTCAACGATCGGCTGCCTGACTTTCGTTCCCGGGGGAATACGCACTCCTTCGCGTGCATAAACTGCGTGAGGATTTCACGTGTCCCGGCCAGATCCTCCGCGACGGCTTTGCGTCCGGGGCGAACCTCTTGGAAGCGTGGTGGGCTCCGGAATTCATGTCGTATTTTGAGGCATCTTGGCTCTGCGAAAGACAACAAGCAAAGGCTGCGCCCCCGTCACGCAGGGCGATCATCTCCTCAACGTCGAGGAAAGCAGAGGGGGAGAGCTGACACGTCTTCTGCCCGCGGGGCCCTAAATTCCCACCCCGGTCTGCCTCGCGAGACTCCGGCTAGTCCCCGGTGGCTTTCCTAGATGCGATGAACGTCGCAAGCGTGTGCACCAAGAGACCCAGAACGATTCCCCAGATGAGGTCGATGGCAACGACGGACAGGGCCGTGACGATATAGCTCAGCCTTGCTGGCCACACCGTCTGGAGGGATTCTCGGATACTTCCAGGGTTCGCTATTCGCCACGATGTGCCTAAGAGGACCCCCGCGAGAACTGCCAGGGGTATCTGACTGATCAGGTGGGGTAAGAACAGCACAAAGACTAAGAGAGCCAGGGAGTGGATCAGAGCCGCCAACCGGGTTCGCGCCCCAGCGTTGACGTTCACCCCTGTGCGAGCGATAGCACCGGTCGCTGGCATACCACCGGCGATCGCGGAAGCGAGGGTTGCCAGACCTTGGCCAACCAGTTCACGGTTGGGGGAATAGGGGCGTGGGGCTTCCCCCTCTCTGCGGTGGACCATAGCGTCTCCCACGCGCGCAGAAAGCAAGGACTCAACAGCTGCTAGGACGGCGACAACGAAGCCCGCCCAAACCAGTGATCCCCATTTCAGATCAGCCCACTCGACACCGAAAGTTAACGTGGAAGGGAAGGGTATCTCGCCGATGGTGGCGACCGGAAGGTGCGCAATCGATACGGCGACGGACACAATGATCGTTGCGACGGCGCTTGCCGGCAGAGACCGAGTGAAGTTCCATCGCGGCCTCAGCGCAGACCACAGGATTTTGAGGGCAAGAGTCGCTGCCACCACGGCCAATGACCACCACTCCAGGGGCTGCGAGAGGGCTGACGCTGTGGTCCGTGCCGCCACAAGAAGCACTTCACTTCCTTCGGCCCTATCAATGTTAAAAATCAGGGGGATTTGTTGCAGAGCGATGACGACGGCTATTCCGAGGGTGAACCCCTCCATGACGGCCCACGGAACTTTCTCGACATATCGACCGAGATGAAGCGCGCCAAATGCCAGGAGAAAAACTCCTGCAATGATTCCCATCGGCAGCAGGCTCGCCATTCCCAAAGCCGCAAGAATGGGAGCTAGGACGACGACCATGGCGCCTGTAGGGCCACTCACCTGGAAACGTGACCCTCCAAAAATCCCGGCGACAGCGCCAGCGACGACTGCGGTGACGAGACCTGCTGCTGCTCCTGCGCCCGAGGTGACGCCGAACCCCAGAGCCAAAGGTAACGCGACAATAGCAACCGTGAGGCCAGCAACAATGTCGAAGTGGAGAGAGCCGATGATGGCTTTTGCAGTGCGTCCCATGTGCCCACAATCCTACTGCCCTGCTTCATCAACTTTCGAGGGGCCTCCAATGAAGTGTCACACCAGGCTTCTTGTCTCATCACCAGAGGCGCCACCCGTGCTGCTTTTGCTGCGGGTCGATCAACCCGCGGATTCCTCGCCGAACCCTGACCAAGCCGCCGGAGGAGAAACACGACCTTTTCGAGAAGACAAAGTGAGGGGGCCTTCCCCCGGTGTAGAGAGGTTCTGCGGTTTGGCCCTCTCGGGGCGCAGTCTGAATCTCCTTGATGCAAGTAGAACCTGAGAGATTCTGGGTCACAGTTTCTAGGCTTGTGACCCGAAATCTGTCGCAATCTTAGGAAGCGTCGAGTCGGAACCGAACATGAAGTGTTTGCTCATGTCGGGTGAATATCGCGACAGGAAGGTCGGTTTGCCGAGGCGTTCACTCAGTTCGCGGTGATGAATCACACTGGCGCCACAACACAACCCGACGACCTTAGCTCCGAGCGAATCAGCGAATTCGGCAAATTCTGCGGTTTCATAGCGATTAGAGTTCTGCGCCTCGAGCGCATCGGGAAAGGTGCGCTCGTGGGGCAACGATGCTGTGTTGCCGGGATCAGGCAGGTTGAAAAAGGTGGTGTGTTCTGCGGTGGTCCGGAACGTTCCGGGCATGGCACACACTTTGTGCTCACCCACTGCCATCACGATTTCCTCCAGGATGGGCCGGATGGTGTTGGGGCCTTGGAAGCAATTTGTTCCCACCACATCTGCACCGTCGTCCGCCAGGCGTTTGGCGGCTTCGCCGGGGGAGACCCCATCGCGGAGCTCGCCGGTGGAGAACACAGCAACGTTCACAATGCTCGGCAGGCCAGCAGCCTTGATTTCTTCGAGCGCAATTTTGGCCTCTTCGTAGTAATACATCGTTTCGGCAAGAATGAGATCTGCTCCCTCTTCTTTGGCCCAGCCGACCATCTCCCGATACATTGCTCGCACGGCATCCTTAGAGGACTCGTCAGCTGGGTCAAAAATGTTCGAGTTTGAGATATTGCCGGCGACAAAAATGTCTCGGCCCATTTCTTCACGGGCCTCAGCCGCCACCTCGCGGGCGATGCGCATCGCTTCCCGGTTAAGGGGCTCGAGTAGGTGTTCTTGACCGATGATGCGCATCTTTTCCCGGTGGCCGTTATAGGTGAAGGCGAGTGCGATGTCACTTCCAGCGCGGAGAAAGTCCCGAGTGACCTGGCGCAACACGTCGGGGTGCTCAAGAGCAACCTTGGGGACAAATTCACCGGCGGTGAGATACCCGCGGCGCTCTACCTCAAAAAGGTAGCCACCGGAAAGAATGATGGGCCCGGGCGCCTCAAGTCGTTCTCTAAAAGTCTGGCTATTCATGTCACCCTCCAGGAGAAATGTGATGCTGTCTAACTGCCGGGGGCTCCCGTGGGATTTCTAGACT
>JBLIEN010000032.1:0-10759 GCA_047633115.1 Pontimonas sp. | reverse complement strand
AGCGTTCTCGATCATCTCGCGCACCCCTTTGGCAGGGTCTTCAGGAAGCGGAGAAAACTGCGCGCCATTGGCGTATTCGACCGAGTACCTTCCGGCGCGCTTGCCAAACACGTTGATATCGAGCAAGGAGTTCGTGCCCAAACGGTTCGAGCCGTGAACCGACACGCACGCGCATTCACCGGCGGCGTAGAGGCCTCGGATGACGGTGACGTTATCCGAGAGCACCTCTGCTTTGATGTTGGTGGGGATACCACCCATCGCGTAATGGGCTGTGGGCATCACCGGTACTGGCTCAACAACGGGGTCAACACCCAGATAAGTCCTAGCGAATTCGGTGATGTCGGGAAGTTTCGTTTCCAACACCTCTGCGCCAAGGTGGGTGCAGTCGAGAAGGACATAGTCCTTTTCGGGGCCCGCGCCTCGACCTTCAGCCACCTCCTTCACCATGCAGCGGGCGATGATATCTCTGGGCGCTAAGTCTTTAATGGTTGGCGCGTAGCGCTCCATAAAGCGCTCGCCCGAGCCGTTGCGCAAAATGGCGCCCTCGCCTCTAGCTCCTTCCGTGAGAAGGATGCCTAACCCAGCGAGACCTGTCGGATGGAACTGGAAGAACTCCATGTCCTCCAGCGGAATGCCTTTGCGCCAGATAATGCCCACGCCGTCACCGGTAAGGGTGTGAGCGTTCGAGGTTGTCTTATAGATCTTTCCAAAACCACCGGTGGCAAACACCACTGCTTTGGCATGAAAGATATGGATGTCTCCGGTGGCAAGTTCGTAGGCCACGACGCCGGCCGCTTTCTGAGGCTTCGCCTTGCCTTCCACTGTCTCGCCCTCAGGATCATCAACCATGATGAGATCGAGCACATAAAACTCGTTATAAAAATTGATTCCCAGTTTCACGCAGTTCTGAAACAGAGTCTGCAAAATCATGTGACCGGTGCGGTCAGCGGCGTAGCAGGAGCGACGGACGGGAGCTTTCCCATGATCTCTGGTGTGACCGCCAAAACGACGCTGATCAATTTTCCCATCGGGTGTTCTGTTAAAAGGCAGCCCCATGTTTTCTAAATCGATGACGGCGTCGATGGCCTCTTTGGCTAGGATTTCCGCAGCATCCTGGTCGACCAAATAGTCCCCGCCCTTGACGGTGTCAAAAGTGTGCCACTCCCAGTTGTCGTCTTCAATGTTCGCGAGAGCTGCAGCCATGCCGCCCTGCGCGGCACCCGTGTGTGACCGGGTGGGGTACAGCTTGGAGATAACAGCAGTGTTGGCGTGTGGGCCGGCCTCGATCGCTGCTCGCATGCCGGCGCCACCGGCGCCCACAATGACCACATCAAACTGGTGATGGTGGGTTGTTGTGGAATCTAAGGGGGGTGCTGCGGCGGGGGAACTGAGTGCCATATCTCCTACTTCACTGCCGCGCAGAACGAGGGCAGAAGATCAGCCGGCGAGCCTGCGGGACATGGGTCAAAAGCGTAAATAGTCAGAGTCCCCAAGGCAAGAAGCGCGACTGTGGACACCAGTAGAGCTCCATGGAGGATTTTGCGGAAAGTGTCCGTGCTGGCGTAGTCGTTGACGAGCGTACGCATCCCGTTGGCACCGTGAATCAGAGCAAGCCAGAGCATTGCCGTGTCCCACACCACCCAGAACGGATCGGTGAATTTGCCGGCGACAAAAGCGAAATCGATCGCTTTCACGCCTTCGCCCACCATGAGATTGACGAAGAGATGGCCAAAAATGAGAACAACAAGAACGATGCCGGAGGCCCGCATGTAGATCCAGCCCCACTTTTCCCAGTTGATACCTCGTTGCCGGGAACGCGCGGGGGATTTTGGGGCCTCAATTGTGACGGTCATTGCTTTACCACCCAAAAACGTTCATGAGATGACGCGGAGTGAAGGCCACCATGACGGCAAGCCAGAGGCCGAGGACACCGTAAAACAGCGCGACGTGATGGCGGGTCCCGATGTTCCAAAAATCCACGAGGATGATGCGCAAGCCGTTGAAAGCGTGGAAAACGATGACCGCAACGAGCGCTACTTCAGCAACCCCCATCAGTGGCGTTTGGTAAGCGCCGATGACGGCGTTGTAAGCCTCGGGGCTAACCCGGACGAGCGCGGTGTCCAATATGTGCACGAGGAGAAAAAAGTAGATACTCACACCGGTGATGCGGTGCAAAACCCAGGACCACATTCCCTCGCGGCCGCGGTAAAGCGTTCCTCCGGGAATAATACTTTTCTTGCGGGGAGCAGGAGGCGAGAGGGTCACCACAGGTGAGCTGGTGGCATTGCTTGATGTCACGAGACTGAAAACCTTTCGTGTAATCCGTTGCGTACTAATCATATGGTGTTCAATGACGGCTCGTTCTCAGGTTCCCATTACGCTGGACACATGTCTGGTGATTTCTTTGCGGTTATTCCTGCTGGGGGTTCTGGAACCCGTTTGTGGCCGCTGTCACGGTCCCAGGAGCCAAAGTTTCTGCTGGATCTTCTGGGTTCTGGGAAGTCACTCCTGGTGGACACCGTTGAACGCTTGGAACCTTTTGCCCCGGTGGGGAGAGTGTTTGTGGTTACCGGGGGGGCCCACCATGACGCCGTACGCAAACAACTTCCCAGCTTGCCCCCTGGAAACGTCCTCGTGGAGCCCTCTCCCAAAAACTCGGCTGGTGCGGTCGGTTTAGCCGCCTATGTTTTGCAACTCAGCCACCCCGACGCGATCGTCGGGTTTTTCGCGGCCGATCACGTCGTTGCCGAGCAAGACGCTTTTCGCAGCGTTGTGGGAACGGCGGTCGAGGCAGCAAAAAGTGGCCTGATGGTGACCATCGGCATCACTCCCACCGAGCCCTCCAGTGCCTTTGGATACGTCAAGAAGGCAGGGCTCCATCTCGGAAGCGCCGCGGTCCACCACGTCGATGAGTTTGTCGAAAAACCTTCTTTTATTGATGCGCAGCGCTTTGTGGCGAGCGGTGAGTATCTTTGGAATGCGGGGATATTTGTGGGATCTGTTGCGAGCGTGGTGGCGGCTTTTGATGAGTTCGCTCCCGAAATTGCAGGCCCCCTGCGCCAGATTGCAGCCTTGCTTGTCGCAGGAGAGGATATTCACGAATTGTGGAAGGAACTTCCCTCCATAGCTTTTGACTATGCCGTGGCTGAGCCGGCAGCGAGGGCGGGTCAATTCCTGGTTGTGCCGGGAAGTTTTGGGTGGCGTGATATCGGCGACTTTGCGGCCCTCGCGCAAGCTCAGCAATCTGATGAATCGTCTGGCGTCACGGTAGTCGGGGATTCAAGCAAAGTGCATCCCCATGACTCCACGGGAATTGTGGTTGGTTCGTCCGGTCGGATCATCACGCTCTTGGGCGTGGAGAACATTGTGGTCGTTGACACGCCTGATGCCTTACTAATCACGACAAAAGAACACGCCCAGGACGTGAAACAAATTGTGGACCATCTGCGTGAGGAAGGCTTTGAGGACCTTCTGTAAAAGAAGGCGTGTGTTCCCAGCGATAGCATCGTGTTCATGAGGATTTTGATTACCGGCGGAGCCGGATTTGTGGGATCCCACCTTGCTGACCGACTCCTCACTGCCGGTCACGAGGTTGTTGTCGTGGACAACTACTTCACGGGCTCAAAACAAAATGTTGAACATTTGTTTGGCGACCCCAAGTTTGAAACCATCCGTCACGACGTGACGTTCCCCCTCTATGTCGAGGTGGACGCGATTTATAACCTCGCGTCTCCGGCATCCCCCATCCATTACCAACGCGATCCGGTCCAAACAACGAAGACGAACGTCATGGGGGCCATCAACATGCTCGGGCTCGCTAAGCGCCTGGGCGTTCCCATCCTCCAAGCCTCCACCTCTGAGGTCTACGGAGATCCCGAAGTGCATCCGCAAACCGAGCAGTATTGGGGCAGAGTCAACCCGATTGGGCCCAGGGCCTGTTACGACGAGGCAAAGAGAGTTGCGGAAACTCTTTTTTTTGATTACCACCGTCAACACGGGTTGGATATCCGGGTCGCCAGGATATTCAACACCTACGGCCCGAGAATGGCTGCGGATGATGGTCGTGTGGTCAGTAATTTTATCGTTCAAGCACTCCGCGGGGAGCCTCTCACCATCTATGGAGAGGGGTCCCAAACGCGGTCATTTTGTTACGTCGACGACCTTGTGTCGGGTCTTGTCGGACTGATGGAAAACTCGAAAGGCGAGATCGGCCCTATGAACCTTGGTAACCCGGGCGAATTCACCATGCTCGAGCTTGCTTCGCTGGTCCTCGAACTCACCGGCTCATCGTCGAAGCTCGAAAACACAGAGCTCCCCACCGACGATCCGCGACAGCGCCAGCCCGATATCACTCTCGCGAAGGACACGATGGGATGGGAGCCGACAGTGGCACTGCGCGAAGGCTTGGAAAAGACCATTTCCTATTTCGACGCTCGCCTTAAGGTTGGAGGCTAAGCCGGTGGCGATACCTTTTATTCTCGACACCGACACGGCACAGGATGACTGCATCGCACTCTTGTTGGGCTTACTTGATCCTGTGGCCGACCTTAAAGCGGTAACGATGGTCGCAGGCAATGTGGGGTTTGATCAGCAAACGAAAAACGCATTCATGACCCTCAGCGTTGGCGCAGCACTGGGCAATTGTCCCGTCTATTTGGGATGCCGGAGGCCGATGGTTCGAGAGTGGATCTCAGCAGAAAATGTGCACGGCGATGGTGTCGGCGGGCTCTCGATGGACACCACAGGCGTGGCCCCAGAGGAAGAACACGCCGTTGACGCTTTGTTGCGCCTGACCGCAGAGTCCCCCGGGGAACTCACCGTGGTGGCGATTGGTCCTTTGACCAACATCGCCATGGCGGTGGTGAAAGACCCGACATTTCCTAGCCGTGTGAAGTCGCTCTACATCATGGGTGGTTCTAATAACGCGCGAGGAAACATCACAGCGGCCGCGGAGTTCAATTTTTATGTAGACCCCGATGCGGCAAAAATCGTGTTCGGCGCGGGCTTCGACATCACGGTTGTTCCGTGGGAGCCACTCACTGTCGCTCACGCCCTTTTCTCCCGGGATCAAATGGCAGAAATTGGGCACGGAGGAACTCCGGTCGCATCCTTTTTTGCCCAGGTGTGTGAGGCGACGCTGGAGTTTGATGAGAGTGTCGGAATCCCCGGCTCTACGCATCCGGATTCGCTGACGGTGGCTCTTTTGCTCCACCCAGAAATGGTGACGCGAAGCGCTTGGTATTCGGTGGAGATAGAGGCGGATTCCGAACTGACCAGAGGCTATTCTGCGATGTCGTGGGGGGTTCATGGGTTAGCTCCCAATGCCCGGGTCATCGAGGCTGTGGATTCCACCGCGTTCTTCGCCTACATCAAGAACACTATGGCAACAGTGACAGAGCCTTCGAGGCCCATAGTGGGCCTGCGCCGGTAGTTCTGGGGACTTTCAACTATGGCTTGAAGCGCATATGAGCTGGTGGGCCTGTGGCCGAATTTCTTCGCCTGAGCCCGCTCTAGGATAAGGGCATATCCCGTCAGATTCTCCTTCGCGTTTCACTCTGTTGAGGCGACAGTCGCGAAGGTCACAGGGCCTGACATTAAATCGCAATGAGAGGACGAAAATAGTGAAAACAATCACAGCAAAGCGTACCTTCGCAGGTATCGCCGCACTCGGTGCTGCTGCTCTCGTGTTGGCAGGTTGTTCTGCTGGCACGACAGAAGAAGCCGCTCCAGAAGAAGCAGTTGTCGAAGTAGCTCCCGCAGCAGAGGGACTTGACTTCCTCGCGTGTGCAGTTTCTGACGAAGGAAGCTGGAATGACAACTCCTTCAACGAAGCCGTGTATGACGGACTTCAACTCGCCGAGACTGAACTCGGAGTTCAGCTCGCAGAGGCAGAGTCCAACAGCGCTGAGGACTTTGCACCTAACCTCCAGGCCATGGTCGATGCCAGCTGCGACGTTATCTTTGCCGTCGGATTCAATTTGGTGGCAGATGTCAACCTCGCCGCTGCGGCAAACCCCGACGTGTCCATGGTGACCGTTGATGGGTGGAGTGAAGGAAACGACAACCTCAAGCCCGTGGGCTACAAGATGAACCAGTCCAGCTACCTCTCCGGTTACCTCGCAGCTGCATACTCAACCACCAAGGTTGTGGGCACCTCCGGCGGTCTCCAGATTGACGCAGTGACCGACTTCATGTCTGGCTTCTACTTTGGAGCCAAGGCCTACGAGACGGAAACCGGTACTCCGGTGACAGTCCTTGGCTGGGACCCCATGGCAGCAACCGGTGACTTCTGGGGCAGCTTTGCTCCCAATGACCCCACCGGTAAGGCCATCACCGCCACTCAGCTTGAGAATGGCGCAGATGTCCTCTTCCCCGTTGGTGGCGACCAGTTCGGTGCCGGCTCTGAAGCCATCAAGGAATCCGGTGTTGACGCCGTCATGATTGGTGTCGACAAAGATATTGCGGCCACCTCACCTGAGTACGCCGAATATATCCTGACCTCCGCTGAAAAGCGCATGGGAGCGGCAACCTTCGACATCATCAAGGCCTACGCTGTCGACGGCACTTTCAGTGGTGACTACTACATGGGCGACCTGGCAAACGAAGGAACGGACATTTCTCCGTTCTACGACTTTGATTCCAAGGTCTCTCAGGAAACCAAAGATCGCCTCGCACAAATCAAGCAGGGCATCATCGATGGAACGATCGACCCACTGTCCTAGACAGCGGCTCGTTGTTCTAACATGAAGTAGGGAGAGGGGCTCCGGACACTTGTCTGGGGCCCCTCATTCTTTCCCTTTAGAGTGAAAGAACATGACAGGGAGGATGAGCAAGCGATGAAGCTTGAATTGCAGGGAATGACCAAAAAGTTTGGGTCCGTTGTCGCCAACGACAACATTTCGATTGTTTTTGAGCCCGGTAAAATTCATTCTCTTTTGGGGGAAAACGGTGCGGGCAAGTCCACCCTGATGAATCTCCTCTACGGTCTCTACCAGCCCGATGAAGGTCGAATTCTCCTCGATGGAGAAGAGGTGTCGTTTTCGGGACCAAGCGATGCGATGGCCGCCGGGATTGGAATGGTTCACCAGCACTTCATGTTGGTGCCCGTGTTCTCCGTAGCAGAAAATGTGGTGTTGGGCAATGAGCCCACAAACCTTCTCGGGGTGCTCGACCTCGCGACAGCTCGCCAGCGTGTGAAAGAAATTTCTGCCCGATTCGGTTTTAATATCGACCCCGACGCATTGATCGAAGACCTTCCTGTGGGCATGCAACAGCGCGTAGAAATTGTCAAGGCACTGGCACGAGATGCGCAGGTCCTCATCCTCGATGAGCCCACTGCGGTGCTCACTCCTCAGGAGACCGATGAACTCATGGAAATTATGCGGCAACTCGCAGGCGAAGGAACGTCCATTGTTTTCATCACTCACAAGCTCAGAGAGGTCAAAGCTGTCGCCGATGTTGTGACGGTTATTCGCGGAGGAAAAGTCATTGAATCGGTCTCGCCCGAAACTAAAGTGGCGGAGCTTGCGTCTTTGATGGTCGGGCGCGATGTTGACCTGACGGTGTCCAAAGCCGAAGCGAAGCCGGGGGCACCCATCCTGCAGGTCCGAAACCTTGTGGTCGTCGATGAGCGCCAACAACGTGTGGTTGACGACGTAAGTTTGGACGTTCATGCCGGAGAAGTTCTCTGTATTGCCGGGGTTGAAGGCAACGGGCAAACGGCGCTGGCCGAGACGCTTTTGGGGCTTCGTAGCGTTCAGGGTGGATCAATCATGCTTTCTGGTCAAGACATCACCCATTCCCGTGTGAAAGATGTCCTGGAGGCCGGTGTGGGCTACGTTCCTGAAGACCGCAAGAAAGATGGGCTGGTGGGCGACTTCACGATCGAAGAAAACTTTATGCTCGATGGTTCCTATTCACAGCCGTACGTTAAAGGTCTGTCCATTGACTTTGAGTCCCGACATGAACACAGCCGAAACCTGATTGAGCAATTCGATGTCCGGACTCCCTCTTCTACGACTTTGGCGAAGAAGCTCTCGGGGGGAAACCAGCAAAAAGTCGTTGTTGCACGGGAACTTTCGCGCGACTTGAAACTGTTTGTTGCCGCCCAGCCGACTCGCGGGGTTGACGTGGGGTCGATTGAATTTATCCATGAAAGCATCATCAAAACGAGGGATTCGGGGATCCCCGTGCTCATCATTTCGACAGAGCTCGACGAGGTATACGGACTCGCAGATCGTATTGCCGTGATGTATCGAGGAAAGGTGGTGGGTATCGTGCCCCCTACGATTTCGCGCGAAGACATGGGACAGATGATGGCGGGAATTGTTCCGGCGGGAGTTGCAGCATGACGGTGGTGAAGGAGATTCTCTCCACGGGTCCGACGAAAGCTTTCTTGTCGATTCTGATGGGGTTTGTCGTCGGGGCGCTATTCATGATTGTGTCCAGTGAGGACGTAGGTGAAGGCTGGCAGGTCGGAGGGTTGGGCGACGCGGCGCGGGCGGCACTTATGACGGTCGCGGACGGCTATGGAGCACTATTTCGTGGCTCGATATTCAACGCCCGGGCTGATGACCTGGTCACCGCAATGAGGCCGCTCACCGAGACTCTCCGACTGGCCGGACCCCTCATCGCGGCGGGCTTAGGAATTTCCTTGGGGTTTCGAGTGGGCCTTTTCAACATTGGTGGAAACGGCCAGATGGTTTTTGGAATCCTGTGGGCGACATGGATTAGCACCCGCGTTGAAATGCCGCTCATCATCCACATGGTGGTCGCTGTGATTGTGGCCATCTTGGGTGCAGCGCTGTGGGGAGCTTTGGTCGGTTTTTTGAAAGCACGGACCGGGGCGCACGAGGTCATATTGACCATCATGCTGAACTATGTGGCGATCAGTCTTTTCACCTGGTTCATTCGGTCCCCTAACCTTTTGCAGGCTGAGCAGGCAGGCGGGACGCCCAAGGCTGAAGCCCCGGCACTGACGGCACAGTTGCCCCAATTGTTTCCCGGCTCCTACTCATTGCACCTAGGTTTTGTGCTCGCCCTGCTGGCCACCCTTACCTATTGGTGGTTGATGGAACGATCTACCATCGGGTATCGATTCCGGATGGTCGGCCATAATCCTCATGCTGCGCGGACGGCCGGCATTTCTGTCGAGCGTACCTACATATGGGCGATGGCCACGTCCGCCGCCTTCGTGGGAGTAGCGGGTGCTAACCAGGCTTTGGGCTCCCAGGTGGGTTATACCGAAACAATCCACGCCAACATCGGCTTTGATGGTATCACCGTTGCGCTGTTGGGTGGAGGTAACGCCTGGGGGATTTTATTTGCAGGGCTGCTCTTTGGAGCTTTCAAGGCTGGTGGGCCTCAAATGCAGGTGATCGGGGTATCGCCTGAAGTTCTCGACATCGTTCAAGGAGCCATCGTGCTTTTCATTGCAGCCCCACCTTTGGTGCGGGCAATATTCAGGCTTCCTGCTTTGAGCTCAACGCCCAGGCTTGATCGTCTCAGAGCCAGGCTGGGGAGAAAGGACAAAACGTCATGAGCATGGAAGTGAAGCCGGGAATATTCTCCCTCGCCGAGGCCACAGTGAGCTGGAAAGCTCCGTGGTCAATGGCTTTCTTCTCACTGGTTGTGTTTGTTGGGTTTGGCCTTTTAGGCCGCCGGGAACCTGTCGAATACACCCTCACGTCCGATGATGCTGCGATTACGCTGCCCTCCATCACGGCTCTCTCCAGCACCGTGGGAGTCGTGCTTGGTATCCTCTTGATGGCTATTACGGCTTTTTCGTTTGTGTGGGTCACCTCCAAAAAACCTGTTCCGCTGTGGTGGTCGTTGGTATTTGGCCTGATCGCTGTGATCTCGCTTCTGGGCTGGCTTGCTGCCGGGGACCGTGTGCCCTTTGCGTTCCTCTTGGCTAACGCGATCGTGCTGGCCATCCCGATCATTTTTGGGGGGATGGCGGGTGTAATGTCCGAGCGCGTGGGGGTCGTCAACATTGCTATTGAGGGGCAACTCCTCACGGGTGCTTTTGTTGCTGCTGTCGTGGGAACTCTGACCGGCAACCTCTACCTCGGTCTTATTGCGGCCATGATCGCTGCGGGACTCGTGTCGACGATTCTTGCGGTTTTTGCCGTGCGCTACCTTGTGGACCAGATCATCGTGGGTGTGGTGCTCAACGTGCTGATCATCGGTGTCACTAACTTCCTCTACTCGCAGTGGCTTACCCAAGACAGCGCCGGGAGCAATAACCCCGGAACCTTCGACATTGTCGCTATCCCCTTACTGAGCGAAATTCCTATCCTCGGGCCCGTGTTGTTTGATAACAGGCTGACGGTGTACCTGGCGTTTCTCATCATTCCGCTGCTCTGGTTCATTCTCTTCAGAACGCGTGCGGGGTTGAGGGCAAGAGCTGTCGGGGAATACCCCATGGCGGCCGACACTATGGGCGTAAACGTTGCAAGGACCAGGTTCTGGTGGGTCACCATTGGAGGCTCGCTGGCGGGGCTCGGGGGTGCTGCTTTCACCATTGGGAACGTGGGAGCGTTCGGACAAGAAATGTCCGGCGGCCAAGGCTTTATTGCGCTTGCCGTGGTGATCTTGGGGCGCTGGAACCCCTTCTATATGTCGGCAGCCGCCTTGCTGTTCGGGTTCTCCATCATCCTGCGAGTCTGGGCCAATCAGGTGAGCCCCGGTATTCCCACAGACTTCATCATCATGGTGCCGTACCTCGTCACCATTATCGCTGTCGTGGGCTTTGCGG
>JBLIEN010000031.1:0-11213 GCA_047633115.1 Pontimonas sp. | reverse complement strand
CCGTAACGCCGCTGCGTCGGGGTTCTAAACAAGGGGTGAGTGACGTGAACGAAATTTTGACAGTACACCCGAAGAAGTATGACGATGCCAGAATCATTGCGGAAACGTTTCGCGAAGGCGTCCCGGTCATCATCAACCTCACGCAAATGAGCGAGTCCGAAGCTCGACGACTCGTTGACTTCTCCAGCGGGCTCTCCCAGGGACTGCACGGTCACATTGAGCGCGTGACGCCCAAGGTTTTCCTCCTCTCTCCGTCCCACATTCTCGTCAGCGGCGATGGTGACGGTGTCGAGTCCGAGCTTGACGCCGCACTGACCGACTAACAGCGGCCGTCTCCACAGCTACTTTCGGGCATACTGGGGATTCTATGGATATCATCGCGACGAGTTTTGCCAGCATCGTGTACATCGGTCTCTCCCTCTTTTTGCTAGCCATGTGGGTGAGATTTATTTTCGACTGGGTGCAAGTCTTGTCCCGGGGGTATCGCCCCAAAGGACCTGTCTTGGTCTTCGCCGAGGCGGCCTATTCCGTCACAGATCGTCCCCTACGTGCTGTTCGCAAAGTGGTCCCCACCCTGCGTTTTGGGGGTGCCGCGATAGATTTGGGCTGGAGCTTGTTGATGTTCGCCACCTTTATTGTCTGGTCTTTTGTCGGAGGTTTGCGATAGCTTCGCTCCTTTTTTCCCCATCGGGGGTACTCTAGGGAAAGTCGCGTTGCTGAAAAGCGACGACGGACGCCGTTTTTTCACCGGTCATCGAGATAGAGGTAGGGTCCCATGGCACTGACACCAGAGGACATCGTCAACAAACGTTTTCAGTCCACCAAGTTTCGTGAAGGATACGACCAGGACGAGGTTGATGATTTTCTCGACGAGGTCGTTGTCGAGATGCGCAGCGTGGTGTCCGAAAAAGACGAACTGGTTCAAAGGCTTGCGGGCATGGAAGGGCGCATTTCCGAGCTTCAGCGCTCGGGTGCTTCTGGCAGCGGCGTCGGAGTTTCCGGGTTCGCTGCGAACGGCGAAACAGTGGACACGGCAAACGCGAACAATCTTCTTCAGCTCGCGCGCAGGCTCCATGAGGATCACGTGCGCGAAGGTATCGAGAAACGCGATCAGTTAATCGCGGAAGGACATGGCCAAGCTGCACGAATCATCGCTGATGTCGAGACAGAGCACCGGGCGCATCTGATGAAACTGGAGGGTGAGCGCGGGAGCATCACCCAAGAAGTTGAGCAGTTGCGTACCTTTGAACGCGAGTACCGGGCGAGTTTGCAGTCTTTCATTAACGGGCAGTTGGGGGCTTTGGGTTCTTCGGATCTTCCTCAAGATGCGTCAGACACCCGTTCGGCGTAGTGGTTTTTTCCTCCGGCCTGGACCTGAAAGCATCGTGTAGTGGCTGAAACACGTACTATTGCTGTGCCCGAGGGGCTCGCCGGAGAACGACTTGATGTTGTCCTTTCCCGGCTCTTTGGGTTCTCTCGGTCTTTTGCTCAAGAAATCATTGATGCTGGTGGAGCTGTGGTGACCGGGAAAGCGGGCATTAAGAGCGACAGGGTTAGTCCCGGAGTGATGCTTGAGGTGACGTTCGAGCCCAAAAAAGCGCCCCGTATCGAACCGATTGTGGTGGAGTCGATGACGATTTTGTACGACGACAACGATGTCGTCGTCGTTGATAAGCCCCCGGGGCTGGCTGCCCACCCAGCACCAAGCTGGGACGGACCCTCGGTGCTGGGCGCGCTCGCGGGAGCCGGCTATCGGATTTCGACGTCGGGTCCGCCCGAACGCCAGGGCATCGTTCATCGTTTGGATGTGGGAACCTCGGGAGTGATGGCGGTAGCCAAGAGCGAAGTGGCCTACAGCAAGTTGAAAAGGGCCTTCAAAGCACGAGAAGTTCACAAAATATACTTGGCTCTCGTCCAGGGGCGTCCCGACCCGACGGTGGGTACTATCGATGCCCCAATCGGGCGCCACCCGAGCTCCTCGTGGCGCTTTGCGGTGGTGGCCGGAGGCAGGGATTCCGTGACCCACTACGAGACGCTAGAAGCGTTCAAAGCGGCAAGCTTCCTCACCGTGACACTCGAAACGGGGCGCACCCATCAGATTCGTGTGCACATGTCTGCCCAGAAAAACCCCATAGTGGGGGACACGCTTTATGGCGCGGATCCCACGCTCGCGGAGCGACTAGGCGTGAGTCGCCAATGGCTTCACGCGAGCGAATTGCAGTTCACCCATCCCTCCAGTGGTGAACTGGTTCACGTTCACAGCCCCGTTCCGGCGGACCTTCAGGTCGCGCTGGAACGACTGAAAAGCTGACGTGTCGGAGTGGGGACTCGCCCCTCGCCCGCAGCGGATTACGCTAGAGATTCCTGCCCACTAAGGAGACCTTCTTGAGCCCTTCCGGTGATTCTTTTGCACACTTGCATGTGCACACCGAGTATTCGATGCTGGATGGCGCTGCGAAAATTGCCGCTCTGATTTCTGAGGTTGCGCGGCTTGAGATGCCCGCCGTGGCGATGACAGACCACGGTGTGATGTTTGGGGCGTATGAGTTCTGGAAACAAGCTCGCGGGGCCGGCATCAACCCAGTTATTGGCATTGAGGCGTACCTGACACCGGGGACTCACCGCACTGACAAAACGCGCATCCAATGGGGCAACGGGGGGGAAGACGATGTCTCCGGGACTGGTGCGTACACCCACGTGACGTTGCTGGCGGAGACCACGGAAGGGATGCACAACCTTTTTCGTATGTCCTCTATTGCGTCGCTAGAGGGGTATTACTTTAAACCTCGGATGGATCGCGACCTTCTCCAGACCTACAGTGCAGGGGTTATCGCCACAACGGGCTGTCCCAGTAGTGAGGTGCAGACGTATCTGCGTCTGGGGCAATACGACAAAGCGGTAGCTTCGGCTGCGGAATTCCGGGACATTTTTGGCGCGGATAACTACTTTGTGGAAATTATGGACCACGGGCTGGGAATAGAAAAGCGGGTCATGTCTGACCTGCTGCGCCTGTCACAGGACCTGAATATTCCCCTGTTGGCAACCAATGATCTGCACTACACGACCGCGGCGGACTCGGATGCTCACGCTGCGCTGCTGTGCGTGCAATCGGGGTCGACCCTCGATGACCCCAAGCGTTTTAAGTTTGGTTCCAACGAGTTTTACGTCAAGACACCGGCACAAATGCGGGAACTGTTTGCCGATTTCCCCGGGGCCAGCGACAACACGTTGCTCATCGCACAGCGGGCGCATGTGGAGTTCGATGAGTCAGCAAACTACATGCCGCGTTTCCCGGTTCCCGAGGGAGAGAGTGAAGTCAGTTTCTTCGAGAAGGCGGTGCGCACCGGTCTCACCCACCGTTACCCCGGCGGCGTTCCTGAGCGAGTCACGACGCAGGCTAACTATGAAATCGGCGTTATTAGCCAAATGGGTTTCGCCAGCTACTTCCTTGTTGTGGCCGATTTCATCGCCTGGGCCAAAAGCCAGGGGATTCGGGTGGGGCCAGGTCGCGGGTCAGGTCCTGGCTCTATGGCTGCGTTTGCGATGGGCATCACCGAACTCGATCCACTCGAACACGGTCTGATTTTTGAGCGCTTCTTGAACCCGGACCGCGTCTCGATGCCTGACTTCGATGTGGACTTTGATGAACGTCGACGCGGCGAAGTTATTCGTTACGTAACGGAGAAATACGGTAGCGATCGAGTCGCTCAGATTGTCACGTTTGGAACCATTAAGGCCAAGCAGGCGCTTAAGGATGCTGCGCGTGTCCTCGGTCACCCCTTTGGAATGGGGGAGAAGCTCACCAAAGTCATGCCCTCCGGCGTGATGGGGAAAGAAATGTCCCTGCAGGACATGGTGGATAAGTCCCATGACAGATATAAAGAAGCTGCAGATTTTCGGACCCTCTTGGAGACTGATCCCGACGCGAAAACCGTGTTTGAGCGAGCCCAAGGGTTAGAAAACTTAAAGCGCCAGTGGGGTGTTCACGCCGCTGGAGTCATCATGTCGTCAGAACCGCTGGTCGACATCATCCCCATTATGAAGCGCGATCAAGACGGACAAATTGTTACCCAGTTTGATTTCCCCTCCGCCGAGGCGCTGGGTTTAGTCAAAATGGACTTTCTTTCCCTGCGCAACTTGACCATCATCGATGACACGCTCGACAATATCGAGCTTAACCGCGGGCACCGCCCCGTTCTTGAAGAGCTCACCCTCGATGACCCGGCAGCGTATGAATTGATGAGCAAAGGCGACACCCTGGGTGTTTTTCAGCTCGACGGTGCTCCGATGCGCAGTTTGCTCCGATTGCTGAAACCCGACACCTTTGAAGACATTTCTGCCGTGTTGGCCCTGTATCGCCCGGGTCCCATGGGGGCTGACTCTCACACCAACTACGCATTGCGCAAAAACGGCCACCAGGACATCACCCCCGTGCACCCTGAGCTTGCCGGTGCTTTGGAAGAAATTTTGGGCGGGACGTATGGGCTCATCGTGTATCAAGAACAGGTTATGGAGATTGCCCAGAAGCTTGCGGGATACACGCTTGCCCAAGCTGATTTGTTGCGCCGCGCCATGGGAAAGAAAAAGAAGGAAGAGCTCGATATTCAGTTTGAGACCTTTCGCGAGGGGATGCGAGGTAACGGCTTCTCTGATGATTCGGTCACGACGCTGTGGGAGGTCCTGGTCCCGTTCTCGGACTACGCGTTCAACAAAGCCCACTCGGCGGCGTATGGAATGATTTCCTACTGGACTGCTCACCTCAAAGCCCACTATCCGGGGGAGTACATGGCAGCGCTGCTGACCAGTGTGAGTGACCAAAAAGACAAGTCTGCGGTGTATCTCAACGAGTGCCGCCGCATGGGTATCCAGGTCTTGCCGCCGGATGTGAACGAATCTATTGCTACTTACAGTGCCGTGGGGGAAGACATTCGCTTTGGCCTCGCCGCAATCCGCAACGTGGGTGTGGGAGTCGTTGATGCGATTCGCACCACCAGGGAAGAAAAAGGCGCTTTCGTATCGTTCCACGATTTCGTGAAAAAGGTTCCCTCTGTGGTCCTCAATAAGCGCTGTGTGGAGTCTTTAATTAAAGCGGGCGCCTTTGACCAGCTCGGTCACACCCGGCGCTCACTTTTTGACGTTCACGAAAACGTCATCGAGTCTGCTTCGAGAGATAAGAAGGCCGAAGAATACGGAGATGTGGGGTTCGACTTCGACAGTCTTTTTGAGGCGAGCGACACTCCTTCGCCCGCTCGTGTTCCGGAGCTCCCCGAATGGCCACGAAAAGAGTTGCTCGCGCTGGAGAGGGAAATGCTGGGGTTGTACGTCTCTGATCACCCCCTCGCGGGCCTGGAATGGGCGATTGGCAAAGAAGCAGAAGTCTCTATCGCCGAGCTGTTAATCCAAGACCGGGAGGATGGAGAAGTGGTTACTGTCGCCGGCTTGATTACCTCCGTCAACCATCGTGTGGCGCGATCGAGCGGTAATCCCTACGCCCAGGTCTCCATCGAAGACTTTGGGGGAGAGCTCTCCATTATGTTTTTGGGAAAGACGTATAAGAATTATCAGACCGATCTTGTGGAAGATTCCATCGTGGCTTTGCGCGGGCGAGTATCCAACCGAGACGATGGATTAGGTCTGCATGCCATCGAACTGACCCCGCTGAGTGTCTCTGCGGGGGACGCAGATCAGCCTTTACTTCTTACCGTTCCCGAGAAACTTGCGACCCACGACATTTTGAAAGCCCTGGATGTCGCGCTGGGCCGACACGAAGGAGGTTCTCCGGTGAGGTTGCGCCTCGTTAAGTCGGGGATGGTTCGCGTGTTTGAGCTACCCCGCACGGTCACCGTGTCGCTGGATTTGATAGGAGAAGTGAAGGGCCTTCTGGGTGCGGACTGTTTGAGCGTTTAGAGCGCTACCGCGCGGCCGTAGTCTCGCTGGTGGTAGACAAGCGCATCTTGGGTGTCGCCCATCTCGCCCGCTTTCACCCGCAGCGCCACCATGGCGGCGAACTCTACTTCCACGAGGCTCACCACGGTGCACTGCAACCATGCCGAGACGCCTGAGAGCAGTGGCAGGCCTTCGGGCCCCTCGCTCCAATGGTCACCAACAAACCTGTCGCTTGCCTCGCCCGCCATCTTTTTCGCCAAATCTTGTGAGTCGGCGCCCAAGAAGTGCAGGAGAACGTTCGTTCCCATCTTCATCGACCGCCACGAGCTTGCCGTTTGGGACATGTTGAAGCTCGCGAGGGGAGGTGATGCAGAAAGCGACGCCACGGAGGTGGCGGTGAAACCTGCGGGGGATCCATCCGAGGTGAGGAGAGTAACCACGCACATGCCTGCGCCGTGGCGGCGGAATGCTTGGAGGAAAGCTTGGGAGGGCGAGAGCGCTTCTACGGTATTCACGTACTTATCTTAAGCGCTCCAGACTGAGGAGGGGACCCAGGGCACGAGTACGATAGAAACCATATGATTCGTCTTCTTGATCTCCGCGGGCTGAACATCACGCCCGCCACCGTGATGGGCTTTGTTCCCCGTGTTTCCCTGGGGGAAGCAGAAACGAAAGAGCTTGTGGACTCCCTGATGGAGGCCGTCCGACGCGAAGGCTCGAGTGCCCTCCAAGCTCAATCCGCGTCGTTTGATGGTGTCGATGACCTGGTGATCGAGGTGTCGGCAAAGGAACTTTCTCGGGCAGCTGCGGAGCTCGCCGACCCTCTCAAAGCGGCAATCGAAGAATCTATTCGGCGGGTGCGGGCGGTATCGGAGGATTCCATTCCGGCCACGACGTCCACCGAATTTCACACCGGAGGCACGGTAAGTACCCGCTGGGTTCCCGTTGATCGTGCAGGAGTGTACGTTCCCGGAGGCAAGGCAGTGTATCCCTCGAGTGTGGTGATGAACGTTGTTGCCGCTCAGGCCGCCGGCGTGACAGAGATTGTGCTTGTTTCCCCACCCCAGTCAGACTTCGGCGGTCGCATACACCCCACCATTTTGGCCACCGCACATCTTTTGGGAGTGACCGAGGTCTACGCGATGGGCGGCGCGGGTGCTATCGCAGCTCTTGCCTGGGGTGTGCCCGACCTGGGACTGGCGCCGGTGGCGATGATTACCGGGCCCGGGAATCGCTATGTCGCGTCGGCAAAACGTGCTGTCAAAGGAATTGTGGGCATCGATTCTGAAGCTGGCCCGTCAGAAATAGGGATTATTGCAGATGAGACTGCCTACCCAGAGTTTGTTGCCGCGGATCTGATTTCTCAAGCTGAACATGATGAGCGCGCCTGCGCTGTCCTCCTCACACCATCGATGGAGCTTGCGCGCCGAGTGATGATTGCCCTTGAACGCAGAGTGTCAGAAACACCCCACGCTGAGCGCGTTTTGGCGGCGTTGGGCGGGGAACAATCAGCGGTAATAGTGATGGACTCTCTTGATCAGGTTGTCCTCATGTCCAATGCCATCGCCTCCGAGCACCTGGAAGTCATGGTGGCGAATCCGGAGAAAATTCTGCCTCTCCTTCGCCACGCTGGGGCCATTTTTGTGGGGGACTACAGCCCCGTCAGCGCGGGGGACTATGTGGCGGGGTCCAACCACGTACTCCCCACCCACGGTTCTGCAGTGTTTAGTTCGGGCTTATCGCCCATGTCTTTTCTGCGAACCCAGCAGATTATTGATTATGACCGGGCGGCTTTAGGTCACATTGCTCAGCAGGTGAAAATATTCGCTGAAGCAGAAGACCTTCCGGCCCACGCGGAAGCTATCGCTGAGCGGTTTGTGGAGCGTCCCGCGGCTGACTCCCACGAGGAGAAGTAGCGAAGATGTATTGCCCCTTCTGCCGACACCCTGACTCTCGTGTTATCGATTCGCGAACAAGCGACGACGGCGTGTCAATTCGCCGGCGGCGGGAGTGCCCCGAGTGTGGCCGCCGCTTTTCGACAATGGAAACTGCGAGTTTGAGCGTGATAAAACGCAGCGGGGTAACGGAACCGTTCTCTCGCGAAAAAATTGCCTCGGGGGTCAAAAAAGCTTGCCAAGGGCGGCCTGTCACCGATCAGGATTTGGCTCAGCTAGCGCAGCGGGTCGAGGAGATCATTCGGCAGACCGGGGCCTCGCAAATCGACGCCAACGAGATTGGCCTGTCTATTCTGGAACCTCTTCGTGAGCTTGACGAGGTTGCGTACCTCAGGTTTGCTTCGGTGTATCAAGCTTTTGAGAATCTTGAAGACTTTGAGGACGCGATCGGTTTGCTGCGTCACAGCGCCCCAACCGTCGAGGGAGATAGTTGATGTATCCGTTTGTTTTTTCGATTCTTAAACGCTTTGATCCCGAGCTCACGCACCATTTGGGGATGGTGCTTATTCAGATTGCGGGTCTCCCCGGTATTCGCCGTGCATTGCGCGCCACCACCGCTCCCGATGCTTCTTTAGGCGTAAAAGCTTTGGGGCGTGGCTTGGCCTCCCCGGTGGGACTTGCTGCCGGCTTCGATAAAAATGCGGTAGCCATCCGTGGCTTCTACGCGTTGGGATTTGACCATGTTGAAGTGGGAACGGTGACGGCGATAGCGCAACCGGGTAATCCCAAACCACGTCTTTTTCGTTTGCCCGCAGACCAAGCGCTGATTAATCGCATGGGCTTTAACAACGTGGGCGCAAGCATCGTTGCTGCCCGTCTCGCCGCGCTGCGTCACTGGGGTGGTGCGTTACCGATCATCGGCGTCAATATCGGCAAAAGTCGAATCACTCCATTGTCCGAAGCAACCGAAGATTATGTCGCCAGTGCCACGCTCTTGGCGCCGTTTGCGGATTATCTGGTGGTCAATGTGAGCTCGCCGAACACGCCGGGGCTTCGGGGACTACAAGATGTCGCCACTCTTCGACCGCTTCTCGCGGCTGTGGCCGCAGTGGCGGGGGACACACCATTGTTAGTGAAGATCTCCCCCGACTTGGATGACGCAGCGGTGTCAGACATCGCCAGTGTTGTTCTGGATTTGGATCTTGCGGGCATCATCGCCACCAATACAACAACAGCTCGCGACACGCTTGTCACGCCCCCAGATGCTCTTGCTCGCATGGGGGAGGGGGGACTTTCGGGTCAGCCACTCAGCAAAACGTCTCTTCACGTGTTGAAGCTTTTACGCCAAACTCTTCCGCGAGAAAAGACCATCATCAGCGCGGGTGGTGTCTTCACCGGTGCTGATGTGAAGGCCCGTCTTGACGCGGGAGCGACTCTTGTTCAGGCGTACACAGGTTTCGTCTACCGAGGCCCGTTTTTCGCTCACCTGCTCACCCGCGAGCTTGCCGAAACGAGTTAGCGCGGCTTTTCGCCCCGCTTGATTTGGGCTTTAGGCAGACGCAAGCCTCTCATCTGAAGAGAACGCATAGCGGCATACCACCGGACGCCATTTTCCACGTTATCTACGCCGAATTTGACGCGCAAGCCCTTTCGCACTTGGTGTCCTGCAAAAGACGCATCGACGATAGTCATCGCGAAGAACAGCCACAACACGACAATGGCGATGAATTGTGCCTGTATCGAGGGCAAAAATGTGGCGATGATCACCGCAAACATGATGGGAATAAGAAATTCTCCGAAGCTCCAGCGGGAATCTACGAAGTCGCGAACCCACCTCCGCTGAGGACCTTTGTCGCGGACAGAAAGATACCGCTCTTCACCGTTGGCGAGACCCAGTCTCGCCCTCTCGCGGCCTTGAGACAAGCGGGCGCGCGCTTCCTTGCGGTCATTCGATACGAGAGGTCTGCGTAATGCTGCTTCGCTGTCGCGCCTGCGGGGAGTGGGATGGCCTTTGCCCGTCTCAGCGGCGCCTTCGGGAATGTTGCGTTCATTCTTGCTCACGGGGTGGTTTCTCTCTCTTCAGCAGGGTGCCCCCAGAGTATCGGCCTGGATGATTAGTTCGCTCCACGCCGGGAACGCTCAGCTTGCTCGGGCAAAAGAGTTCTACACTAGATGCAGGAGGATTATCATGACAGATACCATTTCGACCACCCATTCGGTGTCCTTGACCGATCAGGCAGCCCTGAAAGTCCGGAATCTGCTGGAACAAGAGGGCCGCGATGATTTGCGCCTCCGCGTTGCTGTTCAGCCCGGTGGTTGCTCAGGTTTGATTTACCAGCTCTTCTTTGACGAGCGTTTGATGGAGGATGACTTTGTCCGCGATTTCGGCGGGGTTGAAGTTGTCGTCGACAAGATGAGCTCTGCCTACGTTGAAGGTGCGTCCGTCGACTTTGAGGACACGATTCAGAAGCAGGGCTTCACCATTGACAACCCCAATGCGCAGGGGAGTTGTGCATGCGGGGATAGCTTCAGCTAGTCACGTTTTGCGTGTGTCATAGGGCCCTGGTTCTCCGGGGCTGTAAGGCACAGGAGTTAGAATAACCACATAAAACGCTCGAAAAAATAAGGCGAAAGGTACGTCGTGCGCCAGCCATATACACGCGGATTAAAAGGCGCGTCTCTGCTTACGCTAATTGCGGTTGTTCTCGCGGGGTGTACCTCACAATCCGCTCTCGGCTGGCTTCCTACCCAGCGCGGTCTCACCAACCAAGTCGATCGAGTGATTGACCTCTGGGTTGTGTCCTGGATGGTGTTGTTGGTGGTCGGAGTAATCACCTGGATCCTCATCATTTGGGCCGCGGTGGTCTATCGCCGCCGCAAAGGTCAAACGGGGATGCCCGCGCAGCTTCGGTACAACATGCCGATTGAGACTTTCTACACGGTCGTACCGTTGATTTTGGTTTTGGGTCTCTTTGCCTTCACTGCGCGCGATCAGATCGAGATTGAAACTCCGCTCGCTGATCCTGAGGTTTCCATCGAGGTTTACGGTAAGCGTTGGGCGTGGGACTTCAATTATCTCAACGAAAATGTTTACTCCGCGGGTGTTCAAGCCAGAGAAATGCCCGGCGGCAGCGTGGATATAGATTTGCTGCCCAAGTTGTATCTTCCCGTGGACCAAAAAGTAGAAATTAAAATTGAATCGCGCGACGTGATTCACTCTTTCTGGGTCATCGATTTCCTCTATAAGAAGGACATGATCCCGGCTCGCACCAATTACTGGTATTTCATCCCGCAAGAAGAGGGTGTCTTCCGCGGCAAGTGCGCGGAACTCTGCGGGGAATACCACTCTTTGATGTTGTTTGAGGTTCATGTCGTGTCCCAGGACGAATACAACCGCCAGATTTCCGCTCTACGCGGCGAGGGCAATGTCGG